>NZ_CP011924.1:0-202500 GCF_000238315.3 Pseudoalteromonas piscicida | reverse complement strand
GTTAGTAATAACACTTTCTCTGGATTTGGGTCGGTTATTACTTGCTGAATGTTTTCAGGGGTTAGTTGGATTTTATTGCTCATATTCTATTTTCTGTCTGAGTAATTAATATGGTTGATATAGTGACACTATCTGAATTTACAACCAAGCCAAGAAAACAATTATGCAGAGCTTGGCTTTCTCTTTCGAGTAAATTTCCCCTTTCTTGCCCCGCGTTTTTTAAATGCAGGTACAGGGACGCCTTTCAGTGCATTCGTATTGATAGACTGAGCGCTGTCAATAAATCCACCTAACTCATCACAAAGCGGTTGCATAAATTGATTATACGACGTTTCCTTATTGGCGATCTTTCCAAGCAATGACTCCCAGAGCGCAGTTCTGTCTGGTAATGAAAGCGACTCAGGTAGGGTTTGAATAAATGCCTTTCCCAGCACCGTAGAATATATCGTCTTAACTTCTCGCCTAAGAAACTGCCGTCTAAACAAAAGCTCAATAATTCCGGCCCGCGTCGCCTCAGTGCCAAGCCCGTCAGTGTCTTTCAATACCTTTTTGATAGATTGATCGGAAACAAACCGTGCAATACCTGTCATTGCACCTAATAAGGTCGCTTCAGTGTAATGCTTTGGCGGCTGAGTTTGTTTTTCTTTAACTTCACCTTTCTCGCATAAAAGTTGCTCTCCTACCTGTAACTCCGGCAATAGGCTTTCTTTTTCTACCTCATGACCTTTAAACAGTATCTTGAACCCTTGATCTGTTATTTGCTTCGCTTGTGCTTTGAATTGACCACCACTAATCTCCAACTCCACTTTAGTTTCGTTGTAGCGGTAGGGGTGAAAGAATTGCGCAAGGTATTGTACAGAGATGAGTTGATAGACCTGTAACTCTCTATGCCCAAGCTGAGCACTGCGGAGCTTTTTAGTAGTTGGAATGATAGCGTGATGCGCTTCTACCTTTTTATCATTCCAACACGCTCCTTTTAGGTTCATATCAGCTAACTTAATAAACTTACTTTCTATTCCCTGATTGTGCTCGGCAGCCACAATGACTTGCTCTCTTTCAACAAAATGTTCTTGTGGTAGATAACGGTTATCAGATCTAGGGTAAGTGATCAGTTTATGTTTCTCATAGAGTGCCTGACAAATATCCAACACTTGCTGAGCCGATAAACCGTAGCGCTTATTTGCGTCAATCTGCAAAGAAGAAAGGTTATAGGGTAGCGGCGGATTTATCTTTTTTGGTTTTGTTTCAACCTTATTTACTGTTGCTTGCTTTTGACTGATCCGATCCGCAACGTTTTCAGCTAAGGCTTTAACCAGAACACGCCCATCTTCGTCCATATAGGGCCTAGATGCTTCACTTGGTACCCACTTAGCTTCAAAGACTCCCCAGTTTGGTTTATTGATGTGTGCAATCACCTCATAAAATGGCTTAGATACAAAGTTCTCTATTTCTAAATCCCTTCTAACAACCAAGCCAAGTACCGGAGTTTGCACTCTGCCAACCGACAAAACGGTATTCACTCCCGCTTTTTGCCCAGCCAACGTAAATGCTCTGGTTAAATTCATACCAAATAGCCAATCCGCTCTGGCTCTTGCAAGTGCAGATATGCTTAAAGGAACAAACTCTTGATTAGAACGTGTCGAAGCCAATGCCTTTTTCACCGCTTGTGGGTTCAAATCACTGATCAACAAACGCTGGATCCTTGCTCTTTTCCGTTCAGGTAAGTTTACGAATTGAAATACTTCGTCCACGAGCAATTGCCCTTCTCTATCAGGATCTCCAGCATGGTAGATTTCATCAGCTTTTGTGAGTAACTTTTTTAAAGTGCTAAGCTGCTTTTTTGTTTTTGGCTTTGCTTTGAACTGCCATTGAGTAGGCACGATTGGTAGATCATGAAACTGCCATTTTTTGTATTTGGCGTCGTAGTCTTCAGGTTCTGCTTGTTCCAACAAGTGGCCTATACACCAAGAAACCACATCACCATTCGCGACTTCTATATAACCATCTTGTTTTCTATGTGGTTTTGGTAAGACATCGGCGATTGCTCGACCTAAAGAGGGTTTTTCTGCGATATAGAGTTTCATGATTGGCTTAACTGTATATAGATACAGTTATCATAGTGAATTTTGATGAAAAACGCCATAGCTGCAAAGAGACTGTCTCCAGTCTCTTTGCAAACCAACAAACTTACGTTCTTAATAAATTAAGTTGCTTGTGTTTCTGTTCGACTATCAGCGTCATTGAACTGGCCGCTTGCTCGACTTCATCTGCGAACTTCGAAAGCTCAGCAGCGGCATCTGAAATGCCCGTCGTATTCGTGTTAATTTCTTCGGTAACCATACTTTGCTCTTCCGCAGCCGTCGCAATTTGCGTTACTTCATTAGAAATACTTGTCAGCTCAGCAACTAACGTACTCATTAACCTAGCCGATTCTTGGCAATAACTCACTGCGTCTTCACCTAGCTGCACAGAGCTCTCAATGATCCGGCCTGAGTTCGCGACTTCACTCTGTAGGTTATCTATTAGTTTACTAATGTCGTCCGTCGATGCTTGTGTTTTTGACGCCAAAGCTCGAACTTCATCTGCAACAACCGCAAAACCTCGACCTTGTTCCCCCGCCCTTGCAGCTTCAATTGCCGCGTTTAAGGCCAGTAAATTAGTTTGCTCTGCAATGGCTCTGATCACTTCTAGTATTTTGGAAATATCATCACTGCGTTCAGATACCTTCACGACCGCTTGTTTTGCATCAATGACTTGATCCGCCATTGATTGCACCGTTTCAGTCGTTTTAATGATGCTTTGTTCGCTTTGCTGAACTTGATCCGCGGCCTGATTCGTACTTGCAGCCGCTTTTTCAGACGCCCGGGCCACCTCTGAAGCGGTCGCACTGAGTTCGTTAATTGCAGTAACTACGCTGTCTATCTCTAGATGCTGATTAGCGACTTTGTTTTTGATGTTAATCGCAGCTTCTGTTGTTCGATGCGACTGCTCGTAGGAAGATTCAGCAAGACCTTTGAGGTCATCAATCATCTTTCGTAGTTTATCAGTAAAGCGGTTAAAGCCATGTGCCAAGGCAATCAACTCAGCATGATGGCTCACTTCTAGCTCATGCGTTAAATCGCCTTCGCTAGAAGCTAAGTTCTCGACTCGTTCCTGAATATGCGTAAGCGGACCGATAATTGTGTTCACTAATACCACCGCAATGGCAATGCCAATAACAGCAATAACAATACCTATAATAAGCATCCAGCGACCAACGGAGTTTGTCGACTCCTCCAGCTGACTTTGCAGCGTTGTAGCAGAACTAAGTGCAATTGCCTTAGGTAGTTCGATTACCAGAGACCAAGTGGTGTTTGGTAACGCTATGTTGATAGGTACTGCTACGACTAAATCTTCATCAAGCTCTTTAATCCCAGAACCTGTGTGCAGCGATTTTAACACCTCAGCCCTATCTGACTTTGTCGACTCTGCAAGTGGGCGTGCTAAATTCTTATAGTGACTAGAACCCACAACAAGACCCAACTCACTTAACAAGGTTACCTTAGCGGCTCCTGAGTAAAGCGAGTTTGAGAGCTCGTCGACCATGGTTTGGAAAATAGGTAAGTTTACATCCACGCCCACTAAGCCTCTAAATTGACGATTGACCACGACTGGTGTGGTCAATGAGGTCATCAGCATTTTGTTGCCCGGAGAAATTTCATATAAATAGGGTTCCATGATGCAAGGCGCTATTTTATCTTTTGCGCATAAATACCACTCGGCTTCTCGTAGACCAAATTCATTGATTGCGTCGGCATATTTTTCTTCTGCTGACTCAACTTTTTGTTGCATCGGACCATCAGCTTCTTGAGTGAAATAGAGCTCTAAGGTACCAGCGCCCGGCACAGAGTGACTCGAACCACCTTGATTACTGGCATCATTGCCATCGTAACCATTCGGTTCAAACTGTGCATACATAGAAGACACAAAGCGATTTTGCTTTAGCGCACCATTGACAATTTCTTGTACTTGTTCACGGCTCAGCGGATCCTGCTTGGCGGTATGCGATAGCACACCCGCCAAAGTGTATGGAACACGATAGGCCTCATTGATAAAACCGGCCACACGTTGCCCATATTGATTACCTTTAGCGATAAGGCCTTGGGATATTTCATCATAAATCGCTTGTTGGACCCCTTCACTTTGCTTGGTATTTTCTGCTGCAAGGTGAAACCACATTGTTGTCACTAATATAACAACCAAACTCGTTACTAATGCTGTTACAAAGAATAAGAGTTTGTTTTTAATCGAAGCTTGTTTCATAACATTCCCAGTTTTTAGACTTAGTATGCAAACTAATTGCACTGCACGTTCATCATCAACTTGATAATACGAGTGACCCCTATTTTTATCGGCGACTATGAAGTCTTTTTTAACTGTAGCAAAAAATTTAATAACGTACTGAAATTTATGATGCTTAGGCGGTGTATTTTGAGGAATAAATTATAAAGTGATGGATAAAAAAATAGCGCCGAAGCACTATTTTTTTATCTTATCTTTGCCTGTCGTCTTTTCATTGCTTGGCAAGCGGTGATGTATTGCTGACTTAATCAGCATATATCCAGAGATGGGAGCGGTGAGCAGCAAAAATATTGAAATCAAGATTTCCTTTACACTCACGCCATCAGTCGTGGTACTGAAATACACCATTGCCGAGGTCAATAAGCACGCCATTCCAAGCGTTGTGGCTTTGGTAGGACCGTGGAGACGCATAAAAAAGTCAGGCATTTTCACAAGACCAATAGAGCCTATCAATACAAACGCACCACCTAACAGTAATAAAATAGAAATTATCCATTCTGACATATCGCTCTCCTATTCTATGATGTCGCCGCGTAGCAAATACTTACATACCGCAACCGTACTTACAAAGCCAAGCATTGCTATTAATAATGCGGCTTCAAAGTACAATGCCGTCCCCATACTCATTCCATATAGAATAATAAGCGCAATGGTATTTATGTACATGGTATCGAGCGCTAAAATTCTATCTGGAATTGAAGGTCCAACAACCAAACGCCAAAGATTTAGCAAAAGTGATACACCTATCATCGCAAAGACAATAAGAATTACAGTTTCTAGCATTCAAAAATCTCCTTCAATGGCGCTTCATAACGAGATTTAACTGTATCAATCAATGCTTGCTCATCCGTAAGATCTAACACATGGATCAGTAAGTATTTACGTTCTGGTTTTTCGCCACTTTTTACAGACTCTGGCCAAGGGTATACCTCAGCACTTACGGTGCCAGGAGTTAAAGATACCGTGCTGGCTAAAATAGTGATTGGCATAGCTTGATCTATATCGAGCGGCACCAACACGAAACCAGGGCGTAATTTCTTCGTTGGTCCTAAGATCTTTATCGCGACCTCAACGTTGGCAGTAATGATATCGTAAAGCACCAACAGCAAATGAGTAAACGCACGCCATGGCTTAATGATCAGTGGTTGCTTAGTTCTAAACCGATAGGTAATAAGCGGGATCACAATCGCTAGAATAGTCGCGAGAATAATATGCCCAGCTGACACACTATTATTCATCAATAACCATACGGTAAACAGCAGTAGACTGCGAAATGGAGTTGGTAGCCATTTAAACCTTGCTTCTAAACGCATCTATTTCGCTCCTTTTAACACTGCATTCGTCATGCTAGAAAAATCGTGCAAAGAGTCGGCTGCCGACAATGCGTAATCAGTCAATGGACCGGCAAAAATCACCATTAACGGCGCACAAGTTATTAAGGTAAGAATTGCGATAATTTGTGCTGGGTGCGCTTTTTCTGCCGATTGTGTATCGACCTTACCCGTATGATGCCAAAACACAGTGCTACCTGCTTTTGAGACACTAACTAATACCGCTAAGCTTACTAATAAATACACCGCCCAAAACCAGTATGTGTGGCTCGACTCGATGGTCGACTTTAAGATCCATACTTTGCCAATAAAGCCTGATAGCGGTGGCATACCAATCACAGTGATTGCCGCTATCGCAAACATGATACCAAGTAACATGGGTTGTACTACTGGGCGACCTGCGGTGATCCTGTCGGCAACTTTACCCCTTTGTTTCCCCACTAAATCAGCGAGTAAGAACAATGCAGCAGACACTAACGTCGAGTGCACTAAATAGTAAATGGCTGCAGCACTACTATTTACAGTTTGTACGGCGACTAATGCCACTAAGGTACCAACCGACACCACCACTAAATTTGCAGACAGCTTACGTAAGTCTTGACTAGCAAGCACGCCAATTCCGCCCATGACGATAGTCGCCAGAGCGAGCCACCATAGCCACTCTTGTGCCATATGACTTAATTCACCAGCTTGGTCACCAAAAATCAGCGTGTATACACGCATCATGGAATACACACCCACTTTAGTCATGATTGCAAATAAAGCGGCAACAACAGGCAACGCGGTTGCATAGGTGTTTGGCAGCCATAGATGAAGCGGTAGCAAGGCGCCTTTTAGCGCAAATACAACCAATAACAATAAGCCGCCAATCTTAGCAAGATAAACATCATCTCCTTGTAAGAAAGTGATCTTATATGCCATATCCGCCATGTTCAAAGTACCAAGCACACCGTACAAGATACCTAATGCAATCAAAAATACCGACGAACCTACTAGATTTAGGATCACGTATTGCAGTGAAGCACGGGTATTGTGCTTATCACCACCATGCATTAGTAGTGCATAAGACGCTATCAACAAAATCTCAAAGAATACAAATAAGTTGAACGCGTCACCAGTTAAGAAGGCGCCGTTTACCCCCATCACCAAAAAGTGCAGTAACGGATGGAAGAAACTTCCTCGTTCGTCGTCTCCGGCACAGCTATACAGCGAACACACAAAACACAACAACGCGGTTAAGCTGACTAACAGAGTCGAAAGTTGATCAGCAACTAACACAATACCAAACGGTGCTTGCCAGTTACCAATCGCATAAACCTGAATGCCAGACTGCTGAACATGTAGTAAAAGTGAGGCACAAACTGCAAACGTAATCAGCGACATAAGTACTGAAACTTTACGCCTAATCGCTAAGTTTTTACCACACGGTGGCATCAGCAGGATCACCCCTGCCAACATGGGTAATAAAATAGGTAAAGAAGTCAAATGTTGGATCATGCTTTACCCTTTTTGTCAGGAACAATGCCATTTACATGGTCATTACCCAAATCAGAACGACCGCGAATAGCTAAGATCACGACAAATGCCGTCATCGCGAACCCGATAACAATTGCCGTCAATACCAAGGCTTGCGGCAGTGGATCTGCATACTCACTGCTATAACCAAGCACTGCAGCTTTGTTTAAGGTCAATCTACCCGATGCGAACAAAAACAAGTTGACCGCATAAGACAACATAGTTAAACCAAGAACAACAGGGAATGTTCTTGCTCGTAGAATCAAAAATACGCCACAGGCTACTAGCAAGCCCACACACGATGCATAAAGCAATTCCATTAAATATTCACCTCTTCTTTGGGCGCATTTGCCGTTACTTTACCTAGGCTCGCCAAAATCATCAGCGTTGCACCAACCACGGTGATATAAACACCAAGGTCGAATGCGATGGCACTTGCCAACTCAGTTTTACCTACCAATGGGATATCAAAATAATCAAACCATGAGGTTAAGAATGGTTTGCCAAAGAACCAACTACCCACACCGGTTGCTAGAGAAATAGCGATACCCGTTGCGATAATCTTGCGGTAATTGACATCAAAGCGCTCTGCAATCCAATTCGAACCATGAGCAATGTATTGTAAAATAAAGGCTATCGCCGTGATTAGGCCCGCGATAAACCCACCACCCGGTAGATTGTGGCCGCGCAAGAAAATATAAACCGAAACCAGCAATGCCAAAGGCAATAAGCTTTGTGAAATACTTGCCAGCAGTAACGGATATCTCTCTTTCGCCCAAGGTCTGCCCTCACTGTCACTACCTGACATAAACAGCGGTAAGTTGATCAGCAACTTATAAATCCCCAGCGCCGCAATACCCAATACGGTAATTTCACCTAGCGTATCAAAACCACGGAAATCCACTAAGATAACGTTAACGACATTCGTCCCGCCACCGCCAACTTTGGCGTTTGCAATAAAGAACTCAGAAATACTATCCAGCGGTCTTGTGATCAAGGCGTAACTGATACTTCCAATGATCACACCAATTGCTGAAGCAATCCCCATATCACGGAGTACGCGAATAGAACTAGACTCCTTCGGCGTTCTTTGCGGTAAGAAGAATAACGCAAGCATTAACAGAATAATGGTTACTACTTCTACCGTTAACTGAGTAAGCGCCAGATCCGGTGCTGAGAAGCGCGTAAAGGCAACCGACACCATGAGACCAACAACCGAAATCATCAGCAGTGCAACCATACGAGTACGATGCCAGATAACCGTGCCAATTGCTCCAATCATTAATAAACCAGCACCAATACCGTTATGTACGTCAATTGGCGTCGGCTCTAAATTACCCACTAACTGTGACATTTCAAACAATGGCCAGCCCGCACTCACCAGCACAACAATAAACATCAGCATCAGATAACGCTGTAGCGAACCATTTTCTATTGCGTTTACACGCGCGCGACTCCAAGACACGATGTTGTACATAGTCCGTTCAAACGTTTTCTTAGCGTTCATTGGCGGTAATGAAGCTTGGAATTGGAATAGATATTTGCGCTGAGTATAAATTAATAAACCACCACATACCGCAAGACCACTCATAAGCAGTGGTAAGTTAAAGCCATGCCAAATAGCAACCTCAAAGGTTGGCGCAGCCTCCCCTAATACCGCACTTGATGCTGTTTTTAACATGCCATCAACGATAAAGTTAGGGAACATGCCGACTATCAAACATAAAGCGACCAAGATTTCGATTGGAAAACGCATATAGCGCGGCGCTTCATGTGGCTCCTTAGGTAAATCAATTGGATCTCCGTTGAAGAATACGTCATGAATAAACCGCGCCGAATATGCAACAGAGAATGCACCTGCGATTGTCGCCAAAATTGGAATCAACCACGACATAGAACCCAGAAGTTGCTGGTGTAGCGTCTCGGCAAAGAACATTTCTTTAGACAAGAAACCATTAAGTAGCGGCACCCCAGCCATCGCAGAAGCGGCAACCATTGCAAGCGTTGCGGTATAGGGCATAAAACGCCACATACCGTTAAGTTTACGCATATCACGAGTGCCCGTTTCATGGTCGATGATCCCCGTCGCCATGAATAAAGAAGCCTTAAAGGTTGCGTGGTTAATAATATGGAAAACCGCCGCGACAGTCGCAAGCTCAGTATCCAGACCAAGTAATAAAGTAATAAGGCCTAAATGACTAATCGTTGAAAACGCCAAAAGACCTTTTAGATCATGCTTAAATAACGCGATATAGGCACCAACGAGCAATGTCGCTAAACCAGTTAAGCCAACGAGAATAAACCACAGCTCTGTACCCGCTAGCGCAGGATAAAAGCGCGCCAGTAAGAATATCCCAGCTTTCACCATAGTCGCAGAGTGTAAGTACGCACTTACAGGCGTTGGTGCAGCCATCGCGTGCGGTAGCCAGAAATGGAATGGGAATTGCGCGGACTTGGTAAATGCACCCAGTAGCACAAGGATTAACGCCACTTCATATAATGCGTGGGATTGAATAAGCTCACGACTCGATAAAATCACATCAAGGTTATAACTGCCTACAATATCTCCTATCAACATCAAGCCAGCAAGCAGTGCTAAGCCGCCACCGCCAGTGATAGCAAGTGCCATTTTCGCCCCTTTGCGAGCCTCTGATTTATGCCACCAATAGCTAATAAGTAAAAATGAACTAATACTGGTAAGCTCCCAGAATAACCACAGCTGTAATACGTTATTAGACATAACGATGCCAAGCATGGCGGTCATAAAGAGCATTAAGTAGGCATAAAGTTTAGGCATGGAATCATTGCTGCTAAGGTAGTATCTAGCATAGAAGATAACCAGCATACCAATGCCCAAGATCATGAAAACGAACAACAACGCAAGACCATCCAGTCTAAACGCGATGTTAATATCTAGAAGCGGAACCCATTCAAATGTGTACCGAATAGTCTCTCCTGCGAAAACGGCAGGGGCGAGATCAACAGCAAGTAAAATTGCCACTGCTGGCGCTACTAAGGTTATAGCAGTCGACTGATTACGGGAAAGCTTTCCCGTAAATGCAGAGATAAAACTGCCAATTAAGGATAGCAAGGGTATCCAAAATAAAGTCATAGATGAAACCTTTTATTTGCGTCGTTATGGCTCGTTTAGATCAATGTGACAATTCCCCTTCCAAGTTGGAGCAATCGATACACATCAACCACACGTACATGAACCCTGTTATACTTGATTAGTGTTTGAGTTGTCTAGAGTTTCACTTTCTAGCTGATGCTATTTTAGCCAACCTTAACAAACTATTCAGAATAAGTTCAAAACTATTCAGCCGAATTAACCGCTATTTTATCCTCTAAACGCCTTGAATTCAGCACTGCTAACCACCTTTTACGGTAATTTTCATCTAACTTAATTGATTGATATTCGAGCAAAGAGTGGCCGTTTGAGGGTTTATATGAGGAAAGTTTACCTAACTTGCAGGTGCGACTTGGCACCCAATTGTTCGGTGCGTGGTCACCAACGTAAAGATTTGGTGCCTTTTGCCCTGAAGTCGCGCAAAGCCATTTTGCTTTTTTAGCTGGTACTGGGTATTCATCTTCAAAACCACTAAAGTGCATAAGCTCGTGTACCAGCGTGTTGTAAGTGCTGGTGGCGCTCAAAGTCATGTGCTTACCGCTGACATTAGCAAGCCCCTCCGTTGCCATAAACACCAAGTGATCGTATTTTGACAAGCCCTGCTCGTATCGTAAGTCGCACATTGCAAATCCCCTTTGCCTCTTACAACTAAGTTTGTTCGCCACATATATCGGTTTAGATAAACAATATACACCTGTGGCTGGCTCTGGTTGTTGCTCATAAGCATGTTTAAGCGCTTGTAAACGTTGCAAACCATCTAAATCACTGGCGATTAGTGCAAGATTAAACTGACAAAACGCACTTGAATGCTGACGCTCTGAGAGAGTGTGAAACTGTCTTAAGTAGGGGTTATTCAAAAATGTCGTGACAGACTTTCCTTGCCACACCGCGAGCAACGAAGTGAGTGCTGGGTTTAACGCGTAGCGCTTTGAAAGCGCATAAAGCAAGTGATATCGGCCAAGTGATACTAACTGCTCGGACACTTGCTGGCGCTGCTGAAGATTTAAACGGGACCAAGTATCAAGTAAAAGCGGCTTAGTGCTATTTTTCTCTTGAGCACTCAAACTGCGCTGTAACCGTTCAAACTCCCAACTTGGTTGCTTTAGGCCTGCAATGGCTTTTACTAATTGTGCACTTGCTTGTGCGGGTAACACCTCAAGCTCTGGTGCAATGGCAAAATAGCTATTTGGATTGGCGACGATAAGTGCTGATTTTTGTGCACCAGAGAGATGTGCATAATTAGGGCTGCTTGAAAACAGCAGCCCTATAAGCACGAAAATAACAAGGTGTTTAGCTCGCGTCTTGTTCGTCATTCAACTGGGCAAGTAAATCAAGCTCAAGACGCGCGTATTTATGTTCTACAAACTCATATACATTAGTTGCCAGTGCGAGCTTAAAATAGCTAATCGCAGAGGCTAAATCTCCTTGGGTCTGATATTGCTTAGCCAGATAAAAATAGGCTTCACAGAGACGCTGTGCGTACTCTTCTTGGGTGCTCACTCCCTCAGAGATCTGCGCAAGAAATGCATCTTCAGATAAAGTACCCAAATATAGTGCAACTAACTGAGACGACCACTCATCAGGGTCTAATGCTTGGCTATTTGCCGCCAATGTCTGCTTAGCAAGTGCATCGTCTACTTGCTGCTGAGCAATATACAGCCACATAGCTCGGTACGCATCTTTTGGAGCACGCGCCAAAAAGGCTTCAAAATCTTTTACAGCTAAATCGGCTCGCTCGCCGTAATACAATGCGATACCACGATTTAAATAGGCATATTCATGTTGCTCGTCAAGCTCAAGCACGGCATCAAACATTTCATATGCGCGGCCATAGTTTTGTTCTAACGTTTGATGAATACCAAGGAAATTATATACTTCGGCGAGATCCGGCTTAATTTGTACGGCACGATTGAAGTCAATGCGAGCAAGAGTTTGTAAGCCAATGCTATCGTACAGCATACCGCGATTGTATAGCAGTTGCGCGCGTTGCTCATTTGCCATATCTGGCTGCAAGAGTAACTCGTTAAATCGAGCAATGGCAATCTCATTACGGAAATTGGCTTGAAGTGGTACTGCAAGCGGAACATTTACAATGTTTTTAGTGGCCTCTGGCTGCGTGCTTTTACATCCTACCAGCCCCATTAGCACTAATGGCACAACTATTTTCGCTAACTTCATTTCCTTCCTCATTCAATGGCATTTGCCCGTTTAGAGTCTTTGCACAGGTATACCAACAATCTGATTATGTAACCTGAGGTTTGGATAAGGAATGTTCCAATTCATTGTTGCTAAAGCACAACTTAGTTTTCTCCTTGTCTAGCCAGAGAGTTTTAGGGAAAACAAGGCGAATTTACGCACCAATAGCTGGCTATTGGAAGTGAATTCAACGCAGTTAGCGCTAAAACTTTCTGCTAGAAAGGCATTAATTATCCGCAGCTCAGGTTATGTACTATAACTTTGCCTAGTTCTCTATTGACCAGATAAACTCAGTTTTGTTTCATCATTTTGAGTCAAACAGCATTAAAGCATAAAAAAAGGGGCTATTCAGCCCCTTTACACTTCTATTCTATGCAAAGCATTGCAAAGATTACTCAGCGCCTTCTTCTTTAGGCTGCTCAGCCTTTTTCTCTTGTGCTTCTTTGATACTTAAGCGAACACGGCCTTGGCGATCAACTTCAAGTACTTTAACTTTAACTTCTTGACCAACAGTTAAGTGATCTGAAACGTTATTTACGCGCTCTTCACTGATTTGTGAGATGTGCACTAGGCCATCTTTACCAGGAAGTACGTTTACAAACGCACCGAAGTCCACGATACGGATAACTTTACCAGTGTAAAGCGTACCAACTTCAAGCTCTGCTGTAAGCGCTTCGATACGTGAAATAGCAGCTTGTGCACTATTGCCATTCGTTGCAGCGATCTTGATAGTACCGTCGTCTTCAATTTCAATCGTTGTATCTGTTTCTTCAGTAAGCTGGCGAATTGTTGCACCACCTTTACCGATAACTTCAGCAATCTTCTTCGCAGGGATCTTCATAGTGTAGATACGTGGAGCGAACTCAGATAGCTCTTCAGAAGGTGCAGAAATCGCTTGGTCCATCACACCTAGGATGTGAAGACGCGCTGCTTTCGCTTGGCGAAGCGCGATCTGCATGATTTCTTTGGTGATACCTTCAATCTTGATATCCATTTGTAGTGCAGTTACACCGTTTGCTGTACCCGCTACTTTGAAGTCCATATCACCTAAGTGATCTTCGTCACCAAGAATGTCAGAAAGAACAACGAAATCTTCGCCTTCTTTCACTAGACCCATCGCGATACCTGCAACTGATGCTTTAACTGGAACACCAGCGTTCATTAGCGCAAGTGAAGTACCACATACTGATGCCATTGAAGATGAACCGTTTGATTCAGTGATTTCAGATACTACACGTACTGAATATGGGAATTCAGCCAGTGTTGGCATTACTGCCGCAATACCACGCTTAGCTAGATTACCGTGTTCTGCTAGAAAGGCATTAATTATCCGCAGCTCAGGTTATGTACTATAACTTTGCCTAGTTCTCTATTGACCAGATAAACTCAGTTTTGTTTCATCATTTTGAGTCAAACAGCATTAAAGCATAAAAAAAGGGGCTATTCAGCCCCTTTACACTTCTATTCTATGCAAAGCATTGCAAAGATTACTCAGCGCCTTCTTCTTTAGGCTGCTCAGCCTTTTTCTCTTGTGCTTCTTTGATACTTAAGCGAACACGGCCTTGGCGATCAACTTCAAGTACTTTAACTTTAACTTCTTGACCAACAGTTAAGTGATCTGAAACGTTATTTACGCGCTCTTCACTGATTTGTGAGATGTGCACTAGGCCATCTTTACCAGGAAGTACGTTTACAAACGCACCGAAGTCCACGATACGGATAACTTTACCAGTGTAAAGCGTACCAACTTCAAGCTCTGCTGTAAGCGCTTCGATACGTGAAATAGCAGCTTGTGCACTATTGCCATTCGTTGCAGCGATCTTGATAGTACCGTCGTCTTCAATTTCAATCGTTGTATCTGTTTCTTCAGTAAGCTGGCGAATTGTTGCACCACCTTTACCGATAACTTCAGCAATCTTCTTCGCAGGGATCTTCATAGTGTAGATACGTGGAGCGAACTCAGATAGCTCTTCAGAAGGTGCAGAAATCGCTTGGTCCATCACACCTAGGATGTGAAGACGCGCTGCTTTCGCTTGGCGAAGCGCGATCTGCATGATTTCTTTGGTGATACCTTCAATCTTGATATCCATTTGTAGTGCAGTTACACCGTTTGCTGTACCCGCTACTTTGAAGTCCATATCACCTAAGTGATCTTCGTCACCAAGAATGTCAGAAAGAACAACGAAATCTTCGCCTTCTTTCACTAGACCCATCGCGATACCTGCAACTGATGCTTTAACTGGAACACCAGCGTTCATTAGCGCAAGTGAAGTACCACATACTGATGCCATTGAAGATGAACCGTTTGATTCAGTGATTTCAGATACTACACGTACTGAATATGGGAATTCAGCCAGTGTTGGCATTACTGCCGCAATACCACGCTTAGCTAGATTACCGTGGCCGATTTCACGACGCTTAGGAGACCCTACAAAACCCGTTTCACCTACACAGAATGGAGGGAAGTTATAGTGAAGCATAAAGTGATGCTTGTGAGTACCAGTTAGGTCATCCAGCATCTGCGCGTCACGCTCAGTACCAAGGGTTGCTGTTACGAGTGCCTGAGTTTCACCACGAGTAAAGATTGCAGAACCGTGAGTACGTGGCAGTACACCCGTCATCACGTCTAGCGCACGAACCATATCTGGTTCACGACCGTCGATACGTTTTTCGCCAGCAATGATACGGCTACGTACAATTTTCTTCTCAAGTGAGCTGAATGTTTTACCTACCACTTGCTCGTCTAGTGACTCGCCTTCAGCAACTTCAGCGCCTAGCTTTTCAATGACTTCTGCTTTTGCTTCAGAAAGTGCTTCTTTACGTGCAACTTTGTCAGTAATACGGTAAGCATCACCTACTTTTTGCTCTGCAATTGCAGCTACTTTTTCAGCTAGTGTTAAATCTTTTTCAGGTGCTGTCCAATCCCATGCAGCTTTACCAGCTTCAGCACGGAATTCTTCGATTGCTTTGATGATAGCTTGTGATTGCTCATGACCGTATACAACAGCGCCAAGCATTTCTTCTTCAGTTAACACTTCAGCTTCTGATTCAACCATTAGTACCGCATTTTCAGTACCAGCAACAACTAGGTCAAGCTTACTTGTCTCTAGCTCTTTTAACGTAGGGTTAAGTACATATTGACCGTCGATGAAACCAACGCGCGCTGCACCTAGCGGGCCATTAAATGGAATACCTGAGATAGCTAGTGCTGCTGAAGTACCAATCAAAGCAACGATATCAGGTTGGATCTCAGGGTTAACAGAAACCACTGTCGCGATAACCTGAACTTCGTTTACAAAGCCGTCTGGGAATAAAGGACGAATTGGACGGTCGATTAGACGAGCAGTTAGTGTTTCACCGTCTGAAGGACGACCTTCACGCTTCAAGAAACCACCAGGGATACGACCCGCAGCGTACATTTTTTCTTGGTAGTTAACCGTTAGTGGGAAAAAGTCTTGGCCAGGAGCCGCTTCTCTTCTTCCTACAACAGTAACAAGTACCGAAGTATCACCAATGCTTGCAAGTACTGCGCCGTCAGCTTGACGTGCGATAGCACCTGTCTCTAGAGTCACCGTGTGTTGACCTAGTTGAAATTCTTTAATAATTGCTTGCACAATATTTTCCTTACTAAATTGTTTTCAACGTCAACGGGGACCAATCACAGTCTTAAATAAACTCACCATAATTTACTTAAGCACTACAATTGGAAATCCGATTGACGCTTGTTTAAAAGTATTTTTAAACGGCTGTAAGTATACTGATAGAACAGCCACAAAAAAAGGGGCTAATTAGCCCCTTTTTTACTGTTGGATAAATTTCCAACAAGAAATCAAAAATATTAGCGACGTAGGCCAAGCTCTTTGATTAGTGCAGCATAACGGTCAACGCTCTTGCCTTTTAGGTAGTCAAGAAGGTTACGACGTTGGCTAACTTTACGTAGAAGACCACGACGTGAGTGGAAATCTTGCTTGTGGTTAGCGAAGTGACCTTGTAGCTTGTTGATGTCTGCAGTTAGAAGTGCAACTTGTACTTCTGGTGAACCTGTATCACCTTCTGCGCGTGCGAACTTTGCTACGATTTCTGCTTTTTCTTGATTGCTTAGTGACATAATAACTCCAAAAAATAAGTGTAGTAATGCTTCAGCCGATCACTAATTCAGCCAAAGCGGAAGCTGGCGGATTATACCAGCATAAACTCCCCTTGCATAGGAAGATTTTATTGTGATTCCGGCTGAGCGGAAGATAGCGCGCGTTTTGCTTTCAATAACCCTTGAGGATTACGCTCGCCAATCCCAACAAACTTGCCATCAGCAACCACTTTAACAATACCGTCTGGTAAATTTTCGACAGCAACGGTTTGCCCATGACCAAAAGCGACGCCTTGCTCAGCGCTAATATCAACAACGCTCAAGTCGACCAAAGCGGTATCCATCGGCAACAATAATTCATCGAGATAAGTCGAAGGCGCAACTTCTTCCGCTTGTGCTTTCTCAAGTAACGCTTCTAGCTCTACTAAGGTAATCATTTTGTCGCTAGGATAATGACCAACTTCACTACGGTGTAACATAATAACATGCGCACCACAGCCAAGCTTTTCCCCCAAATCATCAACTATCGTACGAATATAAGTGCCCTTTGACACATGCACCGTCATTTGAATTTGTTGAGTTTGCTCGTCATATTCGTCTAACGTAATACGATAAACATTAATCTTGCGGCATTTTCGCGGTACTTCGATGCCTTCGCGGGCATATTTGTATAGCGGTTGGCCCTGATATTTGAGCGCCGAATACATCGAAGGGTACTGATCAGATTCCCCCAAGAAGCTGGCAATTTCCTGCTCTAGCTGCTCAAGTGTTACATTTACTGGTCGCGTTTCAACAATTTCACCATCAGAATCTGATGTCGTCGTGCGCTCACCCAGCTGCGCTCTCACCACGTAGGTTTTGTCAGTATCAAGCAAAAACTGGGTAAACTTAGTTGCTTCACCAAAGCAAATTGGCAACATACCTGTTGCCAGCGGATCCAAAGCACCTGTGTGGCCTGCTTTTTGAGCGAAATAAATGCCCTTTGCTTGCTGTAGTGCTTTGTTAGAAGAAATACCTTGCGGTTTATTTAATAACAGAATGCCGTCGATCGCACGGCCTTTGGTGCGACGCGCCATTACTCTTCCTCTTGGTCTTTATCTCCAGACTCAGGACCACGCTTTGCGTTGTCTTCTCTGATCACAGAGTCAACCAAGTTAGAAATACGCATACCTTCCATTAGGGAGTTATCAATAACAAATTTAAGCTCAGGCATGATACGCGCACGGATACGCTTGCCAAGAAGCGAACGGATATAACCGGTTGCTTCATTCAGAATAGCCGCACTTTGCTTAGTTTTGTCTTCATCACTGGTATTCAGCACAGTAATAAATACTTTTGCATAAGAAAGATCGCGTGATACCTCAACAGCTGACACTGTTACCATACCCAATCTTGGATCTTTAATTTCGCGCTGTAGGATCACAGCAATTTCTTTTTGAATTTGCTGTGCTACGCGATCTGTACGAGAAAATTCTCTCATTTTCACCACTTAAAATTTCAAAATCTATGAGATCACAAATGGGGGCTAGTGCCCCCATCTCAAGTATTTTAATAACTTACAATTAAAGCGTACGCTCTACCTGTACAGTTTCAAATACTTCGATTTGGTCACCGACTTTAACGTCGTTGTAGTTCTTAACGCCGATACCACATTCCATACCGTTACGAACTTCAGCAACGTCATCTTTAAAGCGACGTAGTGACTCAAGTTCACCTTCGTAAATAACCACGTTATCACGAAGTACACGGATTGGCGCGCTACGTTTAACCACACCTTCAGTTACCATACAACCTGCAACAGCGCCGATCTTAGGCGACTTGAACACGTCACGAACTTCAGCAAGACCAATGATCTCTTGCTTAAATTCTGGTGCAAGCATACCTGTCATTGCTTGTTTCACTTCTTCGATTAGATCGTAGATAACGCTGTAGTAACGTAAGTCTAGGTTCTCAGCTTCAATGACTTTACGAGCAGAAGCATCCGCACGTACGTTAAAGCCAACGATGATAGCGTTAGAAGCCGCTGCAAGCGTTGCATCCGTTTCAGTGATACCACCAACACCTGAACCGACGATCTTCACTTTCACTTCATCTGTAGACAGTTTAGTCAATGAATCAGCGATTGCTTCGATAGAGCCTTGAACGTCTGCTTTCAGAACGATGTTCACTTCTGATACGTCGCCTTCAGTCATGTTAGAGAACATGTTCTCAAGCTTCGCTTTCTGCTGACGAGCAAGCTTCACTTCGCGGAACTTACCTTGACGGTATAGTGCCACTTCACGAGCTTTACGCTCATCACGAACTACTGTCGCTTCATCACCAGCTGCTGGTACGCCAGAAAGACCTAAGATCTCTACTGGAATTGAAGGACCTGCGGTTTTGATGTCTTTACCGTTTTCGTCTTTCATCGCACGAACACGGCCATATTCAAGACCACAAAGTACGATATCACCTTGGTTTAAAGTACCTGATTGAACAAGTACAGAAGCAATCGGACCGCGACCTTTATCGAGGCGAGATTCGATTACCACACCAGATGCCATACCTTCTTCAGAAGCTCGTAGCTCTAATAGCTCAGATTGCATTAGGATTGCTTCTAATAGCTCATCAATACCAAGACCTGTCTTCGCTGAGATATGAACAAACTGCGTTTCACCGCCCCAGTCCTCTGGAATTACGTCTAGTTGAGCAAGCTCATTCTTAACGCGGTCAGGGTCAATGCCCTCTTTATCCATTTTGTTCACAGCAACGATAAGTGGTACTTCTGCCGCTTTCGCGTGTTGTACCGCTTCTTTCGTCTGAGGCATTACACCGTCGTCCGCTGCAACAACAAGTACAACGATATCGGTTGCTTTCGCACCACGAGCACGCATTGACGTAAACGCCGCGTGTCCAGGAGTATCTAGGAAAGTGATCATGCCACCTTCAGTCTCAACATGGTATGCACCGATATGCTGAGTAATACCGCCGGCCTCGCCGTCTGCAACTTTCGCTTTACGAATGTAGTCAAGTGTTGACGTTTTACCGTGGTCAACGTGACCCATTACTGTTACTACTGGCGCACGAGGCTCAAGAGAACCATCTTCGCTGCGGTCATTTAGTACTTTTTCTTCTAGCTCGTTTTCTTTCACTATAATGACTTTGTGACCCATTTCTTCAGCAACTAGCTGTGCAGTTTCTTGATCGATAACTTGGTTAATCGTAACCATGTCACCCATCTTCATCATTGTCTTAACAACTTCAGCGCCTTTAACAGCCATACGAGAAGCAAGTTCTGCAACAGTGATTGTTTCACTGATACGTACTTCTTGTTTCACTTCTGCCGCAGGCTTTTGGAAACCGTGCTGTAACGAAGTTGGCGCTTTTAAGCGACCTTTTTTACCTTTCAGCTTCTTCGCATTCGCTTCTGCAGCTTCTTCTTTCGCACTTGGCTTTCTCTTCTTCTTACGACGTGCGCTTTTCTCTTCACGTGCATCAGACTCATCTTCCGCTTCACGAGCGTAAGTAGAAGTTGTTAGGTGGTGATCAGCATTTTCTTCACGACGAAGACGCTCTTCTTCTTCCGCCTTCCAACGTGCTTCATTTTCTTCAGCTAGACGACGAGCTTCTTCCGCTTGACGTTTTGCTTCTTCTTCTGCCTTTTTCAGGGCTGCCGCTTCTGCTTCTTGACGCAGACGCTCAGCTTCTTGACGTTCTTTAATTTGTTGCGCGCTATCCACTTCTTTACTCTGCTTATCTTTGGCTTGACGTTCAGCATCCGCTTGTCGCTTCGCCTCTTCTTTAGCTTTGCGCTCGGCTTCCTCATCGGCCTTGCGTTCCGCTTCTTCGCGCGCATTGCGCTCAGCTTCTACTTTGGCCTGTTGCTCTGCTTGTTGCTGAGCCATTAACTCTGCTTCTTTGCGCGCAGCTTCCTCTGCAGCTAAGCGTTCTTGCTCTTTCTGCTGCTCGATTGCGCTCTTTTTAACGTAAGTGCGCTTCTTACGGACTTCTACAGATACAGACTTCGCTTTACCAGATGAGTTAACACTTAACGTGCTTTTACTCTTACGCTGTAGAGTCATACGCTCAGGGCCGGTTGAACCAGTGCCGCCGTGTTGCTTGCTTAGGTGATCAAGCAACGTCGCCTTTTCGGATTCAGTAACTTGATCGCCCTCGGCTTTGGTGATCCCTGCATCTTTTAACTGTTGTAGTAATTTATCAACAGTTGTACCAATACTCTCGGCTAGTTTGTTAATGCTCACTTCTGCCATACGTGATGTTACCTCCGTTAATAAATTACTCTTCGCTGAACCAGCAAATGTTACGTGCAGCCATGATTAACTCACCAGCTTGCTCTTCTGATAACTCAGAAATTTCAACTAAGTCATCAATACCTTGCTCTGCAAGGTCTTCAAGTGTAACGATACCTTTGCTAGCAAAAACAAAAGCGGTATGACGCTCAAGTCCTTCAAGTGCTAGTAGGTCTTCTGCAGGCTCTGCATTTTCTAGACTTTCTTCATCGCGAAGTGCTTTCGTAGTCAGTGCATCTTTTGCACGGTTACGTAACTCTTCAACGGTTTCTTCGTCTAGACCGTCGATTTCTAAAAATTCAGCTACTGGCACATAAGCCACTTCTTCAAGTGAAGAGAAGCCTTCGTTAATCAGTAGTGTTGCAAAATCATCGTCGATGTCTAGATTTTCAGTGAATAGATTAACCAATTTATCTGATTCTTCCGAGCTCTTACGCTCCATCTCTTCCACTGTCATTACGTTTAGTTCCCAACCAGTAAGTTGGCTAGCTAAACGTACGTTTTGACCATTACGACCAATCGCTTGCGCTAGGTTGTCGGCTTCAACTGCAATTTCCATCGTGCGCGTATCTTCATCCATTACGATTGAAGCTACTTCAGCCGGTGCCATCGCGTTGATCACGAACTGTGCTGGGTTATCATCGTAAAGTACGATGTCAACACGCTCACCACCAAGTTCTGAAGACACAGCTTGTACACGTGCGCCACGCATACCAACACATGCACCTACAGGGTCAATACGCTTGTCGTTTGATTTTACAGCGATTTTAGCACGAGAACCAGGGTCACGTGCAGCGCCTCTAAGCTCAATCATTTCTTCGCCAATTTCTGGAACCTCAATGCGGAATAGTTCCATCAACATCTCAGGCTTAGAACGCGTAACAAATAGCTGTGCACCACGCGCTTCAGGCTTCACTTCATAAAGTAGGCCACGTACACGGTCACCCGGACGGAAGCTTTCGCGTGGTAGCATGTCTTCACGGTAAATTACCGCTTCAGCATTGTTACCAAGGTCGATAACGATAGCGTCACGCGTTGCTTTTTTAACAACACCTGTCACTAGCTCGCCTTTTTGATCTTTATATGCATCAACAACTAATGCGCGCTCAGCTTCACGTACTTTTTGTACGATTACCTGTTTCGCCATCTGTGTGGTGATACGGTCAAATTTAATTGATTCGATCTGCTCTTCAACGTAATCACCTAATTGAATGTCAGGCTCATCAACTTGCGCCGCTTCAAACGTGATTTCCGCATATGGATTCTCTAGTGAACCGTCTTCTTGTGGTTCAACCGCTTTCCAACGACGAAAAGTATCGTACTCGCCCGTTTTACGGTCGATAGTAACGCGTACTTCGATTTCACCGCCATGCTTCTTTTTTGTTGCTGTCGCTAGTGCGAACTCTAATGCTTCAAAAATCTTTTCTCTTGGGACCGCTTTTTCATTGGAAACAGCTTCTGCCACCAACAATATTTCTTTTGCCATAGGTAATGCCTCGCTTGCCCTTGTCCTTCGCACTCAAAGTTAGAATTTTGCGATGATATTGGCACGCTCAATGTTGCTCAACATCAAGATGAAATCCTGAGCGTCAACTTTTAACGTGATCATATCGCCATTAACTGCTACTAAGTCGCCTTTAAAATTACGGCGACCTTCTTGCGGAAGTTTAGTACGCAAACGTACTTCCTCTCCCACTGCTGCTTCATAGTGAGCTTGTTTGAATAATGGTCTGTCAACACCAGGAGAAGATACTTCCAAACTATATTCGTTCGTAATCGGGTCTTCGACATCTAAAATTGCACTAACTTGACGACTCACTTCCGCACAGTCATCTACATTAATGCCGTTTTCATGATCGATATATACACGAAGTGTAGAATGACGACCAGCTTGCACAAACTCAAGACCGAGTAATTCAAAGCCACACGCAGCAACTGCAGGCTCCAACATTTCAGTCAAATCTTGCTCGAGTTTTGACACAGAACTCCTCCATATAAACAAAAAAAGGGCCTAAAGCCCCAAATCATAGCTGCTTGATCTTGGGCTCAGAATACACCTTGCGCCAGATACAACAACGCCCCGAACCAAGCGGGGCGTCACACGAATAACAAACTGTGTGGCCAAAGGCCGTGCTTGGTTTGCGAGCTATCTCAGCCAAATTAATCATCAACTTAAACAAAAAAGCCGATGCTTAAACGCAAAACGCGCATTACAAGGAATGCGCGAAATCAAAGAACTCAATCTTTAACTTGGTTGCGGGAGCCGGATTTGAACCGACGACCTTCGGGTTATGAGCCCGACGAGCTACCAGGCTGCTCCATCCCGCGCCAACACATAAAATTGTTTTACTTCTACTTTTCAAAGAAGTGGCAATCGGATTTGAACCGACGACCTTCGGGTTATGAGCCCGACGAGCTACCAGGCTGCTCCATCCCGCGCCAACACATAAAATTGTTTTACTTCTACTTTTCAAAGAAGTGGTAACCGGATTTGAACCGACGACCTTCGGCACTTTACCAAATCAAGCGCCCGACCATCTATCGAGCAACTCCATTCTATACCGAAACATAAAATTGTTTTACTTCTACTTTTCAAAGAAGTGGCAATCGGATTTGAACCGACGACCTTCGGCACTTTACCAAATCAAGCACCCGACCATCTATCGAGCAACTCCATTCTATACCGAAACATAAAATTGTTTTACTTCTACTTTTCAAAGAAGTGGCAATCGGATTTGAACCGACGACCTTCGGCACTTTACCAAATCAAGCACCCGACCATCTATCGAGCAACTCCATTCTATACCGAAACATAAAATTGTTTTACTTCTACTTTTCAAAGAAGTGGCAATCGGATTTGAACCGACGACCTTCGGCACTTTACCAAATCAAGCACCCGACCATCTATCGAGCAACTCCATTCTATACCGAAACATAAAATTGTTTTACTTCTACTTTTCAAAGAAGTGGTAATCGGATTTAAACCGACGACCTTCGGCACTTCACAAAATCAAGCGCCCGACCATCTATCGAGCAACTCCATTCTACACCGAAACATAAAATTGTTTTACTTCTACTTTTCAAAGAAGTGACATCTTAAAAATGTCGTTTGAATGAGCGATGTATTGCCCATGCTTAAAGTCAATTGTACTGAAAAACGAAAGTTTCAGTCCGATTGCCTAAATATGCTGCGTATTATAAAGACAGTATGCCTAGATAGCAACCTTGATTTAGAACTATCTTCTGACGTTTCAGCTCGTTGCTGAGATGTAATCAGGTATTTTACTTTTCACATACAATACCCTGACGCCCAACTCATCGGTCCAGCTTCGTCCCCCTTCATTTTTTGTAACAAAAAAGAAATATTTGATCCATAATTGGGGACAATAAAATCACGAAAGAAAGGAAAACCAAATGAGAACGGTTATAAAATCAAGCAAATTGACAGCGCTGTCTATATTTAGCTTCGAAGCGTTTGCAGCGCAATGTGAGTCGGCAGGACCGCAAACACCGAGAGATATTGATAGTTTGCAGGGTCACAACAAACGGGTTTTTGCTATGGCGCCGCCAAAAGAAAAACTCAATCTATGTAACATCCATTTTCATAAAAATGCAGAACATAAAGCCAAAGACTTCTCTGTCGTTTCCAATGACCCAAAGTACGGCGGATTCCAATGTAATGCAACTGCAAGCCTCACCCCTGCGGAGCTTGCTCCTGTAGACGATAAAGTATGTAACAACGTAAAGCCCGGCGATACCATTGAAGTACACTGGGTTCATAGCTCTTGTGATGTAAAACCTGGCCCGACACTTGGCGCTTGCTTAAATGATAGCTGTGCCAACCCCGATCTACGCGTCGAAACTCAGGTGTTTTTAGTGGTTAATGATGAAAATGCACAAGACTTCACTGAGCTTGATTATCAAGGCCAAGTTGGCGGCTACCATCAAGCAGGTGCGCTACCAAGCAATACAGGCACACCAGTTGAGTTTTTAGGTTCAACTACAGGACCTAGCTATAACAACCAACAGTGCTCACCTTTACAGGTAAGCTGGAGTGTACGCCCAAGCTGTGCCAAAGTTGATATAAATAGTCTCGCGCGTTGGTGTAAAGATAATGCTTTTGAAGAGGACCATGCGCATGGCATTCGTAAACTCGTGACGGATCCACAGTTACTTTCACCAATTACGCACTAAGTATCGTCTAAATAAACGTAGGCCAATGTTCCATGCAGGCCTACTACACTTTATTTTGTACATTGAGACATCAATTATTGCAATGTAAGAAAAATCTCACAAAAAAATATTAAAAAGTCTCGCATTTAAAAAAAGCAGCTATACTCAGACTTAGGCTATTTGTTTTTGAGCAAAGGATCCGCTCTTCATCAATTTGAAGAGGCGTCTATGAGCATTACTCCCTATCAATATCAACTTTTAACTCAAACGCTTGCGAGTATTCGTCCGAATTTCCATGGCTTTTGCACTTCTTGGTACAACCAAATTCAACATTACGATTTGCGCATGCAAATTCCAACAAATGTGGGACAACTCATAATCTGGGAGCATCAAATATTTGATTTTGTGCAAAATTGTGTGATGCGTATCCCACAGCAGTCAAACTTATTACATTATCTGCAAAAACAACGCGGTACGCTGTTATTTATGGGAACGTCAGAAAAAGATATCAGTGTCTTGTTGTTTACCTTTTACAGCAACGCTAAAAAGTCATCTTGGCAGGCATTTTACCACAGCAGCAAAAAACGCTTGGAACAAAGCACTGTTACTCATCGAAAATATGCTGCGCTTTGAATTATTCAAGAAAACGAATATCGTTGGTCTACAGGAGTTCAAAAGAGCGCAGCAACAAGCAAACTAACCTGAGCTGCTAAACGAAGTGACAACGGCGGCCACTAAACATCACTCTAAAATCAAAGTCATGCAGAGCATACAAAACCAAACTCTGCGTGACTTCTGGCTCTTAGCTATTTAGACTTTCACAAAATCTTTATATAGGAAGTGATAAAATGCTAAGAGCGATTGCCTTTGCGTCTACTATGGTCGTTTCACTTACCGCATGCGATATGCTGGAAGACTCTAAAGCCCAAATCGAGGCACAATATTTATCTGAACATCAAGAGCTACAACAAGTGGTTGAGCAGATCCGTGATAAAGGGATAGAGTCAGTGCAAGCATCAGCAGAAGCAGGTAGTGTTGCAGCTTGCGTTGCAAATAATCTAGATGCCGATCCGATGGGCGCGCTTATTGCGGTTGAAGGCGCATTGCAAGACAGTGCAAATTTAAGCGACCTACTCAACTCTATTTCTCGCCTAAGCCAACAGGAAATTTCCATCGAACAGTTTCCTGATTTGCTTCAGCAAGGTGCTGATACAGTTAGATATTTAAGAACTTTGCTCGAGCAGTATGATTTGGCAGAGCTAAAACAGCAAGCGAGCAACTTACTTGAGCGAGGCCAAACCAAAACACAAGACGTTGGTGCTCACCTGCGTACACTTATAGAATCTTGCCAAACTAACTGAGCAATTTAGCTAATTGTTACGTATAGAGTCTTATTCATTCATGACTGTTAAGAATACACATGAAAGTAGGACTCTATTTATTTGAAAACGACTGCCGCCTTAGTGATAATCCCGCACTTACGACGCTGGCGTCTCAAGTCGACACACTTATCTGCATTTATCTACCCACTGTAAACCTCTGGACGGCTCGCAAAGCGCAGTGCTCACCTTCTTTTACTGTCGAATGTTATCGCAATCAGACGCTCAATGCCTTACATCAATCACTAGCGTCACAACAACAGAAGCTGTATCTGTTGCGTGACACAGCTCAGCTCAAAGCACTGACTGAGATTATTCATACACAACAGGTAACTCATATTGGTCGCGCTGTTCATCCAGGATTCGATGAACAAAAGCTTTGGTTAAAACTACAAGACAATTTCCCACATATTCAATACATTAGTGCTTATTCAAACACCCTTTTTGAACCAGACTCACTACCAATCAGCGTCAGTGAACTACCACCGAGCTTTACGCCATTTCGCAAAACTGTAGAGGAAATTGAACCTAAATTACCTATTGCAACCCCACAGCTTCCACCAAGACCGAATCGGGTATCAGATTTAGCTGAATTTAAAGCAAACTCTTCATACAGTATCAAAGTAGCCGCCGGTGAAGCGCAAGCTCAGCAGCAACTACAACAATACTTCCAAACGGATGCGGCTCTTACATACAAAGAAACCCGAAACGCCTTGTTCGGTGAGCATTTTTCCACTCGGTTTAGTCCAATACTTGCCTATGGCGCTATCAGTCCTAGACAGATCAAGCAAGCACTTACTCAATTTGAGCAGCAAAGAGGCGCAAATGAATCAACCTATTGGATTTGGTTTGAACTGTTGTGGCGTGAGTACTTTCATTGGTATGCACTTAAACATCAACACACGCTATTTAGCTTTTCAGGCGTCAAAGCCAAAACACCAAAAACCAGTTTCTATCCAGAGCGCTTTTTAAAGTGGTGCCAAGGCCGAACGCCCAATGCACTGGTCAATGCCATTATGCACGAATTGACTAAAACCGGTTGGATTTCCAACAGGGCAAGACAAATAGCTGCGAGCTACTTTGTGAATGAGCTTCAGCTAGATTGGCGCTATGGCGCCGCTTTTTTTGAGCAACATCTTATCGATTACGACGTCGCGGCAAATTGGGGAAATTGGCAGTATATAGCGGGTGTTGGAGCTGATCCTCGTGGCGGTCGCCATTTCAATATCACAAAGCAACAAGCACTATTTGACCCAGATGGTGAATATATAAAATTATGGCAAGGAGAAGCCACTCCACAACTTGACAGCCAAGATCATGTTGGTTGGCCTTTGGAGGATAACTAATGGCACAACAAAAACCTCAATATAAAGGCCTCAGATTAATTCTTGGCGACCAACTCAATGCCAAACATAGTTGGTTTGCTGACGATAAAGCAGAGTATCTTTATCTGATAGCAGAACTCAAACAAGAGGCCGACTACACCAAACATCACATTCAAAAAGTGTGTGCTTTCTTCAAAGCCATGGCGAATTTTGCCGTCGCGCTGGATAAAGCTGGATTCCATGTGCTACATCTCACCCTCGATGAGACTCAGGACTATTCGGATCTCCCCGCTTTAATTGCGTATTTATGTGATAAATATCAGGTGTCGAGCTTTGACTATCAAAGACCGGATGAATATCGCTTACTGAAACAAATGATGGAATTAACACTCGACCAGTTACAGGTTCGTTGCTATGACACTGAGCATTTTTTAGTCCCCTATGAAGAGCTGGATGACTACTTAACGCCAGGAAAACACACTACAATGGAGTTTTTCTATCGCAAACTCAGGCGCCGCTTTAATGTATTAATGGACGACGGTGAGCCGCTTGGCAAGCAATGGAATTACGATAGTCAAAACCGTAACAAACTCAAGCAAAAAGACATCGACGCTATCCCACAACCGCTTTGTTTTGCCAACGATGTTAGTGACATTTTAAAGCGGATTAAGCGGCATAAAGTAAAGACCATTGGCAACAGCGAAGAATCATTGCTATGGCCGACTACCCGTGCGCAAGCTCAAGATCTTTTGGCCTTTTTCTGTGAACACCTATTGCCTTCGTTCGGTCAATTTCAAGATGCAATGACCTGTAAAAGTGACGATAAATGGACACTGTATCACTCACGACTCTCTTTTGCCCTCAACGCAAAAATGCTTCACCCCAAACACGTTATCGACAGTGCTATCGCAGCATACCAAGACAACTCACAAATTGATATTACACAGATTGAGGGGTTTGTAAGGCAAATATTAGGCTGGCGAGAGTATATCCGAGCTGTTTACTGGCTCAATATGCCTGACTACCGCCATAAAAATTACTTGCTTGCTCAGCGTAATCTACCAAGCTATTTTTGGCATGGAAAAACGAAGATGCGTTGCCTCAGTGAAGCCATCACCCAAAGCCTAGATTACGCCTACGCCCACCATATTCAACGATTAATGGTCACGGGAAACTTTTGCCTATTGACCGGAGTTCACCCAGATCAAGTGGATGAATGGTATTTAGGTATATACATCGACGCCATTGAATGGGTAGAAATGCCAAACACCAGAGGCATGACACAATTTGCTGATCACGGCATAGTAGCAACCAAACCCTACGCCGCAAGCGGTAACTACATGCAAAAAATGAGTGATTATTGTCAACATTGTCACTACGACGTCAAGCAAAAATCGAGTGATGATGCCTGCCCACTAAACAGCCTCTATTGGCATTTTATGCACCGCCATGAGGATAAGTTTGCCAATAACCACCGGATTGGCATGATCTATCGAAATTGGCAAAAACAAGATGAGAAAACACGGCAGGAAGTGCTCAAAAGGGCACAATGGTGCTTAGATAACATTGAGCAACTTTAGGCTACGCTCGGACGTAGCCTAAACATTAAAAGAGGCGCCAACGCCTTTTTTTGGTTTTTACTTTGTGAACCCAGTTCACTTCAATAGTGGTCACTGCTAGCACATCTCGAGACTGCTTTGAGATAAGCTCATAGCTCAAACTCTCATCAGAGCTAAAGTCTAACTCATATTTAAAAGTATCCGCTTTGGCCCAACACTGGAGGATCTTTTTCGACAAACTCTCTCGAATGCAATAGTCACCTTCAGTTGGTGCATTTACCGTTACTTTGACGTCCGCATAGCAAGTCCTCCCCTGGTTCAGGGCAACACACTTGCTCGGTACAGCATGAAGTATTCCCACTGAGTTAGTTTCTTCGGCGTGGAGCTGGTGGCTCAACATGATCCCAAGAAACAACACTATCCATGTGATTAATTTAGAATACATATTTCACCCCAGTAAAGAATACTCTGGCGTGGCGAGAGCGAACTAAGGGGCTATCTAACGTATCTTGAGAACCAACTAACCATGATGCGCCTGCGCTAAACACCCAATCTTCTGCAATTGGATAATTTAGTTGCATTTGTACGAACGCCGAGGCCGAAGCACCGGGTTTATAGGGAGTCAAATAGTCATTGACCTCATCCTCTGAAACACCATAGAAGTAATTATGAAAATTACTAGAATAATAATTAGCGCCAAAGTTAAGCCATAAATCCCAGTTCCTTAATTCAAAGTTACGTGTCGCTTCGAGGTGAAAAACCCAACCATTTGTGTCACCAAAAACATCATAAACTATTTCAGCAACGGCAAGAAATTCACCGACATGGCGATAATAGGAAAAGCCTAGAGAATTATCTTGATCGCGTTTACGAATGCCTCTTAGCTCAGGTACCACATCGTCGGTATCGTAGTAACCACGTTCAGAAAAAGGCAACATATAACTACCATAAATGGCATCAATTCCCCATTCACCATTGTTGATAATTTGGTAACCAACATCCGAGCCACCAAAGAAATCTCCTGAGTGGGTATTCAAGTAAAAACTTTTATATTCTATTTTTGCATCGACTAGAAAAGTACCATGTTTGAATGTCGAGTCAGTGCCAATCAAAGCAGGCATTGTCATATCAACGTAAAAGGCACCAACACTCAGCTGCCAAGCAAACTCGTCATCAAGCTCGTCACTTTGTTCTTCGCAAATTCCATAAAACGGTAACAATAAACTGATTATTATAAGTAGTTTTTTCATAGTTCCATTCGTTTAGCGCAGGTGTGCCTAAATTCTCCCCGAGATCATACCTGACCCATTTGTGACCAACAAGCATCTTCTCTAATTTTTAACCCGAACATAATTTAACTTTATTTTAATAAATATTTCACATAAATTATTTTAAATAGCGCACTTTGCTTTAAGCATAAAAATTCGCGTTCACATCAATTAAAATCAATAGAGGCAATTCATGAAAAAATATTTACTCCCTTTGGCGCTAGTAGTCGCTGCTGGTCAAAGCCACGCATTTAGTCAAGAAACACATAAGCGTATCGTAATCGACGCTGTGAACTACATGGCGCAAAACCCGACAACAACACAATATGCAAAGCTACAAGCCTACGCACAAGCTAATGGTATGTCTGTATCTGCACTTGCCAACTTATTAGGTCAAGCGGCTTATGACGTCGATGATTTTGAAGATACGTTTTTTTGTGGTGCCATTACAGGTGACTGTGTACAAGCACCTCTTTGGGGTGCTGCTGAAAGCATCGTGAAATACACCAGCTACTGGCACTTCCAAAACCATACTCAAGGAGCTGATACTCACGGCAATGACTTCGGTGGTTATAATTATCAAAAGTTAACCGTGTGGGGCTCTGTTGATACGATGGCGGCGACTTGGCTAAAAGGCGATTATTTAGACGATGGTCATGGCGGCGAAACTGGATGGTTTAGTGCTGATGACACTGAATACGATAGTTATGGGATAACAGAAAAGCACTATCGTATTGATAGTCACTCAACGTACAGCATGTATGATGACTTTGAAGAAATGCCTTTTCAACCGATTGACAACTTAGGTCAGTATTGGTACCAAAGTTATGTGCAAAGCGGGAACCCACAAGTACTCGGTTTTGTATTTCACACCACGGATTTACTTCAACCACACCATACTTGGACAACATCAGATCTAAATCATGCTGGCTGGGAGTCTTGGGTGAAAGACTATTATGATCAAGAATCATTAAATGACTTTACTTTGGTCAAGCAAGCAATGAATAGTTTTAGTGCAGTTGATACTAACTCAACAGACATCCGCCCACTACTAACGCAAGGTGGCGCTTTCTCCTACTCACAAGGTGGTATCGTATTGAACTCTGAGGATCATTACGACCGCGTAAATACAGGAAAACAAGTGATCCCACATGCGATAGCTATGGTGGTTCACTTACTTAATCACGCGATGGACGTGAGATAATGCGATTTGTTTTACTTTTCTTGGTAAGCAGTTTTTGCTTACCAAGCTTTGCCTCACCAAGTATACCTAAAGCCCTGACGACTTTGGTTCATCAACTCTACCTAGAGCAAGGCCGAACGCTATCTAAAAAGCAAACTACGGCGCAGTTACTTGAAAATCAATTCTTATTATTCCAAGCGAAGCAACTTAACCCAAGTATTTTGGAGCGCCAATCTAACGTTGGTTTCAGCACCGAATATCATGTCGATAAGTTTCTCGCAAGCTCTCTCTTACATTGGTTCCCAGCACTTTCTCAGCTTGAAAAAAAACACTACCCTTTGGTATTTGATAAGGAGCAGATGCTGTCTTTACTAGGACAGTACCCCGCTGATGGGCGATACCCTGCTGAGCAATTACTCAAATGGCAACAGCTGCAGCTAACAAAATCAGCGCCACTGACACTCGCCCAAGTATTACATAGCCAATCAATGCAAAACCGCTTTAAACTTCACCAAGGAGAACTCGCGTTACTGCAAGCTATTGTCAATCAACATCTCAATCAACAGGCGCTATTTACCGCCGCAAAACCTTATGTTGCTAAGCAAGGTCTGACAATAGAACAGTTACGACAAGTGGTAACCGCAGAACTATTGAGGCCGAGCATGTTAGCATTTCTTGGTGTTAAGGAAGAGATGCATGGTGCAACGAGCCTGTATGTTGATACCCTAAGAAGTGAAATTCCAGAAAGCGCTATCGCGAAGTATTATGAGCGTCATAAGAAGCGGTTTAAATACATCAAGCAAGTCAGTGCGAGCGCAGCGAAATTTTCCGAACAAAAAGCCGCACAGCAATTTAATGATTATGCAAATGCACACTCATGGCAACAAGCCGTCGCTAAATATACCCCGATATTAATATGGCAGTCCCAACTCACTCCGCTGACGCGTCAAAGCATGCCGAAATGGGAAACACAGCTGGCGTTTAGTAATCAACAAGGCAAGATAACGCCTAGTATTCGCACACCAAGTGGCGAATGGCTGGTATTGTATAGCCAGTCACCGATATATGATTATTACGATGTGAAAAGTGAAACAGTACGCTACCAAGCACTGCGGGCACTGACCCAAGAGTTTGCTCAACACAAATTCGAGCAAGATTATATGGCTTGGAAAGCGGCAAACAGCGGAGCGGTAATATGAAGTATTGGCAAGTATTGATTGTCATATTTCTTGGGGCAGTGATCGCTGTATTCACACTGCGTTTTGCCAGCATAGGTTGGCAAAACCCCACATATAACGACCCCTCACATGCTGAGCCTGAGCAAGAGGAAAAAGTTGTAGTATTAAGCCCCCCTATCAATACTTATGCTCCTATCAAACCAAATGCAGAGACCTCTTTCAAAGGCGTTAAGCCAATCACGGAACCTGAATATCTGCCGCCAATAAACCAAGCTGAAAAGCAGATAGATGATTTTCAGGGCGATTTGTCGGATACCGAAGCTTACCAAGCATATTTGGATCAAAAAGACACCAAGCTAAAACAACTGTATATTGCGGCTGTTGATGGCAAAGTAGCGCAAATAGAAACGCTGCTAGCACGTGGGGTTAAAGAGGGATTACCACAACAACAGTTACAAGAGGCAAGAGATAAAATCACAGCACTTAAAGACATGCAAAGTAAATTGCGTACTGAATTGAGCGAACGTGATAACAAATAAAGTTAGCCAGTAGCTCCACTTGTGTTTCCTACACACTCAGTCAGAGAATAAAACTGTCAACGTACCTGAAGCTGAATGTTGCCGCTAGCTACATTAGGGTTTTTCATCACTGCATTGAGGACTACATCTTGTTGTCCTCCCTGATAATAACTAATAATTTCTTCAAGCACTTTTTTGGGAGTACTTGGATTCATGGCAAGTGAAAGGTGCGTAGCAAAGTCTCGTTTTAGACTCAAATAAGTTAGCGTGTTTGGTGCCGTCGCGGGGTTTTGTGCAACAGCGAGATCTATCACATCACCACTTTCAGGAAGATAAGAAACCAACGCTTCAAGTTGCTGAGCTGAAGTGCGGCTGTCTTTGGCTTGTTTTAACACTACAACATGTTGATTCATATTTAATAAGATATAAATCGCAATGCTGACAACACCTCCCCAAAGCACTAAGTGTGTATATTTGATGCTTAGCACTAAGCCATCGACATGCATGTCATGACGGGCAGCATGCATTTTCAAAAAGAAATAGCTAAAAATGGCACTAAATAGAAAAACCAAAAGGCTATAAATTAGCATCGCGTTTACGCCGGTATCTTGCGAAAAGGGCGAAAATTGCACTTGGTGATGAAATTGGGCAGACATGTGAAACAACAAAGTATAAAATCCACCCGCGATGAGTAACGATAACCCACCTGATTTCAACAACAATATCAGCTTATCTTTTAGTTCCATTCTTCATCTCTACGCAATATTTTTCTTCTACCATACAAGTAACTCGCTAAAAACACTACTTAGATAAAAACTAAATACAATGATCGAGCCGTTAAACAAAGATGCAATGAGAAAGTGCTGACTCGGATAACGATACCCCGTCACTTTAAATCCAAGCGCAAAAACCCCGAGTACAGCAAAGAATGGGGTAAATGTAAAAATAGTTTCTCCCACTACTAATCCAACAATAACGTCATGCAATGCGCCGCTCACGATAAAAGTAAACCAATAGCCAAGTTTTCCCCCCACTTTCGCTGTACATGGACGAAATACGAAGCGCGCCAAGTAATAACTCCAGATAGGATTCCAATAAACCCAGAAGCCATCGAAAGACTGAGCGCCGAAAGCGCGCCGTAACATGTTTCCTAGTGACTGACTATGACCCAGTGGTACACCATTTCGTCTTTTTACGTATTGTCTTAGTCCTAGTTTCATTTTCTGGGGGATAACAAGTGAGGCATAACTTTACTAATAACAAATGCTTTGTATTTAGGCAAAAAAAAGCCGCCTGACGGCGGCGAGTTGGAAATCAATAAATTAGATTGATATTACTTGTTTTCAAGCAAGTTGCCCGAGCCAATTTCTATTTTTCTTGGCTTCAGTGCTTCTGGGATCTCACGCTCGAGGTCAATAACCAGTAAGCCGTGCGCTAAGTCTGCGCCTAATACTTTGACATGATCACCAAGTTGGAATTTGCGCTCGAATCCGCGTTCGGCGATCCCTTGATGAATAAATTTACGCTCGTTGGCTTCTTCAGTCGCTTGCTTTTGTCCCTTTACGGTCAACGTATTGTTTTCTGATTCCAGTGTTAGCTCTTGCTCGGTAAACCCTGCAACAGCCATAGTAATTTGATACTTGTCTTTACCTAGCGCTTCAATGTTGTATGGTGGATAGCTAGGTTGTTTATCTGTTCTCGCAGCAGCATCCATCATAGAAGCTAAATGATCAAAACCGATAAATGAACGATATAATGGTGATAAATCTACTGTACGCATAATCTTGTATCCTCTTAAAGCTATACATAGGTGCTCACTCTTCAAAAAGAACCAATAAGCACTTTTAAAACAAATAGTTATTTAATTTATGAGGCCCTATCGGCGTCCTCATAAAGCTATTTATGGTCAGCAGATTTATTTTCAAGAAAATTCTTTTAAAAATTTTCAACTTTTTTAAAAAACCTATTTAAAACAGATAAGTATATTTTTTCTATCGCATGCAGGTCGCTGAGGGATAGATGTTCATTCACTTGATGAATTGAATCATTCTTTACCCCGCATTCGATCACTTGTGTTTTTCCGGTCGCAAAGAAGCGACCATCGGAGGTGCCGCCTGCCGTACTTAAACTCGGATATTGCCCCGTTGTTTCTTGGATTGCTTGTTCTACCAGCGTTAAGAAACAGTTTTCTTGCTTTGCGCCGGTATAAAACGACTCACAAGGCCGCTCCCAACTGATCGCTAACATGGCACCAGATTTAGCCAGCGACTCTTGGATATAGTGCACAACTTCTTGGCTCTTATAGGCATGGCTGTAACGAATATTAAAGGTGATTTCACATTCTGCTGGCACTAAATTATCCACGATATTTGGAACTGTGATCCCAGTAACTTGCAGCGTGGTTTGCGATCCCGCTTCATCTTTCCACCAAGGTAAAAGCGCGAGTTGACTAACCAACTGGCCTGCGATGTGAGCTGCATTAATCGTTTGTTCTGGATAAGCCACATGCCCCGCTCTTCCTTTAACTTGAATACGCCCAGAAATCGCCCCACGACGACCATTTTTAACCGTATCTCCTACCACTTGGTGTGAAGTCGGTTCACCAACCAAACAAGCATCTAGCTCGATGCCATTTTCAGCTAATCGCTCTGCAATCAATTTAGAACCAAACTCCGCCTCACCTTCCTCATCAGAAGTGAGCAACCAGTAAAAGCTTCCTCGTAATTTTTCACGATGCTGTAGTAATGTTTTGGTTGCAGCAAGCATTGCGGCAACGCCACCTTTCATATCCGCAGCACCACGTCCATACATCACGCCATCAATAATCTGCGCACTAAATGGTGGCACAATCCAGCCTTTATTATTTGCAGGCACGACATCCACATGACCAGAAAAAGCAAAGGTTGGTCCTTGAGAGAAGCGATAACTTGCAATTAAGTTTTTTACTCCCTGCACCTCAAACTGCTCAATAGTAAAGCCCAGCGCGGCGAGTTGCTCTGACATGAATGCGATAGTGCCTGCATCATAAGGCGTAACCGAAGGCGCTTGGATCAAACGCGTTAATATCTCTGTCGCGTATGAAGTACTGAGGTTTTGATACTGTGTTGCTAGTGACATAACTAAGAATGATTTGTAGGTGAAATCTAGCAATTATTTAAAGATGTAACTTTGACCACAGCATTGCAGTTTTAATGCAAATTAATGACATTGAGAAAACTTAATCTAAATCAAACTTTCAAAAATTTCTGAAATCTTACAATTTAAAAATTGATCTAGAACAGTTTTTCATTTTTTGAACCCTTTTAAGATGGCTTCATTGAAAACACACACTGTTTCACAGTTTAAAAATGTCCTCACATAGGGTTAGGAGAAGAAAATGAAAACTTTAAGCGCTGCACTTTTATCTACTCTGCTAGTTGCTGCTCCCTTCGCACACGCAAATTTCAGTGTTAATGTTGGTGCTATTAACGTAAACCCTGACAATTCGGCTTCTGCAATTGATCAAGATAACTCTCTTGGTCTAGTTGCTGACTCAAATACTCAGCTAGGTATCACGCTTGACTACCACTACAGCGATAACATCGTATTTGAACTGGTTGCGGCAACACCATTTTCTCACACAGTTGACGGTGCTGGTGGCTTAGCAGGTGCTGAAATCGCTGACATTAAACACTTGCCACCAACATTACTTGCACAGTATCACTTCTTTGATGCAAGCGCTAAGTTTCGTCCATTTATCGGTGCAGGTCTGAACTACACAGTATTCTTCGATGAAGAGCCAAGTGCAGCACTGAAAGCAACACTAAAAACTAACGACGTAGAAGTTGATTTGGATAGCTCTTTTGGTATTGCATTACAAATTGGTTTTAACTACGACTTAAATGAAAAGTGGGGTCTGCATGGCATGATCTCTAAAATGGACATTAATACCGATGCAACTGTTTACGCTAACGGCGTAAAGGCACTAACATCTGACGTAGAGCTAGACCCTGTTGTAGCAATGTTCGGTGTGAAATATAAGTTCTAATACCTAAACCGTATAGAACACAGAATTACTGTTACTTTCTCAATCCCCAAGGCCACTGATGTGGCCTTTATAGTTTATAGATTACTGTTTTTCTTTGCCTCTAACATGGCTTTCCAATGCATAATCTCAGGAGATAAAATAGGTACCTCACCGTCAAACCCAGCCACTTCTAGCATTTCTTCGACCGCAACTACACCGCCCTTACGTTTGAATACCCCACGCACATATGCAATCGCGTGCAGTCCACGCTTAGAATGAAAGCGCTGTTCAATGTAAAAGTATTTGTGATCCCATCCCACCACCTTAGTGGTAATGGTAAATTTTTGCAGCGGCTTGATATCGCGAATATAAGTAATCGCCGTTGCGTTCACAATTGGAAACCAGCGGCGTTTCATCACAGCTGCAAATAACCCAACTCGCTCTGTCATCCAAGTGCGTGCTAAGTCCATAAATGCGAGGTATCGTGAATTAGTCAAGTGCATATTGATATCGCAATCGCTTGGCAGGGCGCGGTACTCAATATCTATCGGAGACAAAATGGAATCTGCTGTTTGTTTATTCTGTCTTATTCTCCAAAACAGCAGCAGTAAACGAAAATATAAATTCATAACAATGGTCTTACCAGTTAATAATTTTTCGATTCTAGCATAGCAATTCATATTCTAAAGTGATTATTTTGCTACGCTTGCGTCTATAACCGATACATTACTTTGACCCTTGGTTGCGGTAATGCTGTCGGTAAACTAGATTAATAACCTGAGCTTCAAAAAATGAACGCCTTTCTAGCATGACCAGAAAGGCCCATAAAATGAGCTTAAAAACAATGAGTTCGGTTGTTACATACGCGAGCCTCAAATTAAGTAAAATAGCTGAAGTGAAGTCAATGAAAAAATTATCCCTTGTTACCTGTTCCACCTTATTTGCCTTTTCCAGTATGTGTTACGCAGACTTTGACTATAAAGGAGAAGGCGCGCTAACCTACCCAACCGGTGTAGAGAAAGCGTTTGAGTTTGGTTTTGCTTGGAACAAACAGACTGAACAGTTTCGCATCGGTGCAAATCATTATGACATGTCTGAACTACCAGAGTCTTACTCAGTTGCCATTACACTGAGTAAAGACGATACCCGCGTGTGGATCCAAGAATTCAATCAAGGTTTTATTTCTGAATTTAAGTGGCAAATTGCAGATCATCACATCTCTCTTGTGAAAAAAGAATTTAGCGACTCTGTAAAGGGTAATTACGTCTTAACGGTAAATGGGATAGATTACTTCTTTGCGCGAGATAACGTGAGTATCACAGTCTCTTTTGAAGAAGATGGCATCAAGAATATTAAGGTAGATGGCGTGACAAAAGACATGGGAACTAAATCATAAAGGCCACATTACGTGGCCTTTAGATCATACTTTGACTGTTTTTCTATTTATCCCATACTCACGCAGCTTGTTGGCTACGGCTGTGTGGCTTAATCCCAAACGTTTAGCCAATTGCCTTGAACTCGGATAAGCGGGGTAAAGCTTGCGCAACAAGGTTGCTTCAAATCGCTTCACCGCTTGGTCCAACGTCCCTTCAAAATCAGACTCCAAATAACCTAAGTCATGGGTAAAGGTCGGTAAGTTTAGATGCTCAGTACGAAGCTCTTTATCATCAAGCAACGAAACTGCACGATAAATGGCGTTTTCTAGCTGCCTCACATTACCAGGCCAAGGGTAACTCTCTAAAAACTCAATACATTCTCTAGCAAGTGTTGGCGCTGGATGACCATTTTGTTGGGCATATTTTTGTACAAAATGTTCAGCCAAAGGCCCGATATCTGCTTTTCTATCTCTCAGTGGAGAAATTTCAAGCGTTAGTACGTTAATGCGATAGTAAAGGTCTTCTCTAAATACGCCCTCTTGAACCATGGCAGGCAAGTCTTTTTGCGTTGCAGCTATGATGCGAACATTAACCTTAACTTCATTCTCGTCACCGACTTTTCGGAACGTGCCGTCTTGTAAGAAACGCAGTAACTTAGTTTGTAACTGGGTTGACATTTCACCCACTTCGTCAAGGAATACCGTGCCACCATCAGCCTGTTCTAATACACCACGTTTTGGCGCTGCATTTTCTTCATAGCCTGCATAACCAAAAAGCTCAGACTCGGCAACGTCATCTGGCAGCGAAGCACAAGAAAGCGCAATAAACGGCTTTAACGAACGGTTAGACGCATAATGACATGCTCTAGCCAATAGCTCCTTACCCGTACCAGTTTCACCTGTGATCAGAATTGGCGCTTCTAGCTGTGCCATTTTTCTGGCTTCACGCACGACTCTACGCATGGCTGTGCTGTGGTTATGAATCGTCGCAAAACTTTCTTGGCCATAACGACGAAACGCACTGACTTGTTGTCCTAATCGCGACTGCGATTTAATGTTAATCACCGCACCGGCTAATACATCGCCTTCGATCCCTTGGGGCACCGAAATTGGCAAAATATCAGCAATAAAATCTTCCCCACCCACTTCTACACGGGTTGTCTGGCCTAACACCTCTTTACCTTCTAACCAACGGGTAAAGTTAAACCCTTTCAAAAGGTTGTTAATGTTGGCACCGATCACTTCCTTTTCAACCATGTTAAGGTCGCGACAAGCTGCGTCATTGCAATGACGTACCCAGCCTTTAGCGTCGATAGAAATTACACCATCAGGTAATGCACTGAGCAAGGTATTCAGCTCATTATGCTCACGTTCTGACGGTAAAAACGCTGTGGTACGAACATCTTCAACACCATCGATTAAGCGGATCTCAGGCATAATCTTCTGAAACTGTTCAAATTCGATGGGTGGAAAGCTCACGTACATTCGACAATTTACTGAATCGACTTCTATACCTTTCAAATCGACACGGTAACTCACCAAGATATTGAGAATTTCTTGGGCAATACCAATACGGTCAGCGCAATGTATCTCTAGACGCATTTGTTCCTCAAAGCGGGTTTTCACAATTGACGAGATCATACTCTAAGAATAGCTGGCCGACTAGAAAAACGTAAAGAATATTGAACAGAATTTTAGCTATCCTCGCAAATTCTTGTCCTATACTAATGAAGAACTGAAAAAAGTTGTTTTTTAAGACGTTTTTAAGCACTTGTTAAGTTTTTGATTTCGAAACTTACATTCCATTTCTAAGGATTGCAACGCATAAAGAGTTACAGATATAATACTAAAGAATTGGATAATGTATCTTTTTTGAAAGCAGGCTAACCACAATGAAAAAAATCTTAAATGTAGTATTACTATTTGCGCTCACGGCCTGCTCAGTAGAGGACCCAAATGAAACAGGTCCTTCACAAATCGATAAGGATGAAGATAAAAGCCAATAAGATAGGGATAACCAGACGCCCAATTTAAGCGTGTTGCTGCAAAACACAGCAGCGACGCCCATTGCCAATGCAAGTCTCACGATAAATGATCAGTTATTTACCTCAAATAGCGATGGTATCTTTGACCTGTCGGCTCTAGCATACGGCGCTTATGTTGCGGAAATATCTCACCCCGATTATTTACCCTTAGTTTTTACCTTAGCGAATCAAAATAACAATGAACAGCAGCTCACGCTTGAACTAAAAGCTAAGTCTAGCACGCTAAAAACCTTACTTTTTGCGGGTGATACCATGTTTGGGCGTCGTTATTTCAACCCTGACCTCATTACCATGGGAAACTCATTGCCCAGCACCCCTGACGGACTTATCCAGCCCCAAAGCGCAGGATCTGATGCCCAAGCCCTAGTGCAGTTTATGCATCCTTTATTTAAACATGTCGATTTTGCTTCGGTTAACTTGGAGTCTCCAATCCTAAAAAACCCAACCACGGTCCATCCAAGTAAAGAGTTTGCATTTTTTAGTCTGCCAGAGTCATTAGTTGCCCTCAATGATTTGGGTATTGACTATATCGCACTTGGCAATAACCACGTTTATGACTATCGAGCATCTGGACTGAACGATACCTTGAAGTACGTCGAGCAAGCCGGACTAAAACACAGTGGCGCAGGCACAAGCGCGGCAGAGGCATTTAAGCCCTATAGTCTAAGCCTTGGTGAAGCAACCATAGACTTTGTTTCCGCGACTTCTATTACAGGCGATCAACATACCGTCACTTATGTGGCATCAGACGCTAAAGGGGGAGCTGCCGATCTAACAGATACCAATGGTATGAAAGAAACAGTGGTGCAAGCCAGTAACAACGGCCGCTTTGTTGTGGCTCAGCTTCACGGCGGTGATGAGTATTCATACGCACCAACGGCGTATATTTCAAACCGATTTGATTTACTTTCCAAAAATGGCGCTAACTTGATGATTGCCCATCATCCTCACGTTGCGCAAGGGTTTGGCTTATACAATGGCGTACCAAGCATACTTGGGCTAGGCAACTTTGTGTTTGAGCAAAATCGTCTTGAAACCTTTTTAGGACTGATAGCTGTGGTAGAGTTAGAAACTGCAGGCACACCTAAAATCAGTGCACTAAAAGCCTATCCCGTTTATCTAGAAGATTATGTTCCTAAGTTTGTAAGTGGCGACCTTGCCAATGCCCTACTAAAACGTATCGCTGAATTTTCTTCACCCGAAGTCGGTATCTCATTGCACTCGGGATTTGCAGAAGTCACCTTTGATAAACCGGTTCAAGCAAAAGCAACCGAGCAACAAGTTATTACCTTAGAAGCCGGTGAGCATATTGTCGATTTACGCCAATATTCAAGCAGTGCTGAGTTCCTTAGTAAACTCACAGCTAGTGATGCTCAAGCAGAGATTGTGCTTGGACGGGACTTATTGTTCTTTGGGGATTTTGAAGACTGGGACAGCGATAACGAAAAAGGGGAAGTCTCTCGTTGGTTAATTGAGGCCGACGATATCGCGCCGTGTTTAGTCGGCAAATATCGTGGCGTACAAGGGCTTTGTTTACAACGAACGCAATTTAACGAAACACCAACGCGTGTGCCGTTCAAACACACAATTCGTACCATGCCTATTACACCAGCGCCGAGCACAGCACAGGCTTACCATGAGCTCTCGCTCTTTGGTTATGCCAAAGGAGAGAACGCTGGTGAGTTTAAGGCTGATATTCGTATCTTAACATCAGAAGATAGCCTTATCTTTTCTGAGTCAACGCCCCAATTAAAGCCAGCGGGGAGCTATGAGTGGCAAACGTTTAGACAAGACATTACCTTACCTGACGATTCCGTTGTGCTTGGTGATGAAGGGCTGCCTGCTCGTGGAGTCCAGTTTGGCCTCTCCATGGCGCCACCAAGTAGTGGTGAAAGTGCCTTATTTTTAGATGATATTGCGATGATCTCGTGGCAGCGCCCTGTGCAACTTCAAAACGGTCAGTGGCAAAGCGCACAAATCCATGGCCAAGAATTTATTAAAGTAAAAGTAGCGAAGACGACTGAGCTGACTCTCACTTTTAGCCAACAATAAGAGAGTAAAAAAAGCATGTCGGTTTTTAGTCAATTAAACTTTATAAAACGCCAACGTGAGTTTTGGCTATTTATGAGCTTATTCGCTATTTTGTTGATCGCCTCAGCGTCCGGCTTGTATAAACAGGTAAACCTAATCGGGTTACAATGGTTTTCTAAGCTCAACACCACACAAGCAACGCAAGTAGTCGTGATTGAAGCGGAAAACTTACAACAACAACATCAGCAGTTGGTAAAAATACTCTCTGACTATCAACCAAAAGCCGTTGTGTTCTTTGCAAATACCGAACTTTCGCCACAACAATACGATGGCTCGATTTACTATCCATTCAATACGCAATCGGTTTGTCTGTTGGAAACAGAAAATTGGTATGGCAGCGCAATCAGCCTTGCACCACCAGCAAACACGTGTGACATACTGTGGGATAAAATATTTCCGCAGCATGGTGAATACCTCAACAAAATCATAGACTACTCGCTGCCTTATTATTCACTACCAAAATTCAGTGCGCAGAGAGTACTTGATGGTGACCTATTCACAGCACAACTCAGCGAAAAGGTCATCTTAGTTGCTCAGCATTCAAAGTTTTCACGCTTGAATAGTAATGCTTATTTTGGTGCGCAAGAACTTCCGCCTGTTTACCTACAGGCATTTATCGCCAATAGCTTTGCATCCGACAGCTTTATTCAGCCTTTAAATAAAGTGACGATAGTCGCACTCATGGTACTAGCATCAATATTTTTCTTAGTGTGGTACCAAAGAAATGCGACCAAGACCAATGTCATCATTGCGGTATCCACCAGCATATTACTGATCATAAGTGGCCTTGCTGCGCATCATTGGTACTCCGTGTTATTGCCGCTTGGTGAGCTGCTATCTTTGATATGGCTGACGCTACTTTGGGTGTTTATCTCTTTGAAATGGTCAGAAGAAGAAAACTTAAAGTCTCTCATCGCCCTGATCCAGCAACGTATGATGGGTCGATATCTACCACGGCACTTTCTTGAGCATAATGAACCTTGGGATGCAATAATCCAACTGGTTAATCAGCAGCTTAATCTGAGAAGAAGTATCTTTCTCACTCGCTTAGAGGGTGACCACAGAGTAACTGAAATACGCGCGATACACTGCCAGCTCAGTGATATCTTAGAGATGCGACGAGATTACGAGCGAGTACCTTATTCCGATGCAATCAAAGCCTTTGGTGCTATCAAAATTACTCGTCCTTTCTTCCAACATCTCGCGGAAGATGAGCAGCAGTATATCGCACCCTTGATGTACGCAGGAGATGTTCGGGGTTTTTGGGCGCTAACCGTCACTCCTCAAGATAACTTTGATGAGCAAGCATTTATTAAAAATGTAAATCTCTTTGCACATCAAATTGGTGAATTATTATTCCACTATAAAGTATTTTCTGCTGAGCAAAAAAACCTCAAAAGCACACTGACTCGGGCGCTGACTTTTTCTCTAAAGGAACCGTTAAGTCATAAAATCAAAAATGCAATTAATGAGATGGATCAAAAACTCACCTCATTGGAGCATGTCTTCAACCAGCTTCACAGTGCCAGTATTTTATATAACTTATTTGGCCAAATTGTGCAGGTAAATGAATCTCTTGAACGCTTTGCGAGAGAGCATAAGCTGTCTATTTTCGACATGTCCGCCTTAGACTTACTGTGTCGCTGTACCGAGATGGATAGTGAACAAGCTAAAGGAAAGCTGCGCTATTTAACCCTAAAACGTGGCAAAATCGTATTACCCGTATATTTAGACAATCGAACTTATTTACTAAGCATTCGCGCCTTACTCAAACAATCAACCAGCCTTAACGCCAGTACCCCATTTGAAACCAGCGGGGTGTTATTTGAATTTATTGACCTTGGCGAGCAGTTATCTCAGCTAGATGATAAAGAAGCCTTTTTAACACACTTGTCAGAGCAACTTGCGGTTAACGAGCAACTTTTGCCTGAAGAGTGGGATGACGAATAGATGGACTGGACGCTGACGCTATTCCCAAGTGCGGGCGGACTTGGGCAGTCCGTTATCACGTGTGTTTGGATAGGCATCGCGGTTGTTGCATTTTTCAATCTAAGGTTTGGCTTCCCGTTAACTGGTTTAGTGGTTCCAGGTTACCTAGTCCCTTTATTTATCGTGAGCCCAACATCGGCTTGGGTGATCATTGTTGAGGCCATTGTCGTTTATGGCTTAATGCGGTTTTTTGCCAAAACACTTGTTGAGCGACTGGGCTATGCAGAAATGTTTGGCCGCGACCGATTTTTTGCCATCGTTTTGTTAAGCATTATTGTCCGAGTTACCATGGATGTGCTGTTTTGGCCACTGGTCGCCGCGTACTTAACACAATGGGACATCACTTTTGATTACGCCGCACAGCTTTATAGTCTCGGGCTGATTATCATCGCCTTGACCGCCAATGTAATGTGGAATGGCGGCTTTAAATATGGCATAAAAGTCACTGCTATTCAGTTGATTGTTACCTATATCATCATTCGTTTTGGATTGATGACGTTCACCAACTTTAGCATTGCCAATCTTGCCGTCATGTACGAAGCTGTTGCGGCCTCCATTATTGCAGCCCCTAAAGCTTATATTATCTTGGTGATCACCGCGTTTATCGCATCAAGGGCTAATTTAAAGTACGGCTGGGAATTTAATGGCATTATGCTGCCTGCGCTGCTAGCTCTGCAACTGATGCAACCCACTAAGCTGCTCACATCATTCGTAGAAACAGCGGTTATTTTAGTCTTTGGATATGTAGTCTTAAACTTTACTCGTTTAAAACACGCCAATATCGAAGGCGCACGACTCATGCTGCTGTTTTTTAATATTGGCTTTGTCTACAAACTGATTTTAAACTACGTCGTCGTCGGTTACTTTCCAACCTTAAAAGTGACCGATACCTTTGCTTTTGGCTACATGCTATCGACCTTACTCGCCCTTAAAATTTACCAAAAAAATGCGCTAGGCCTTGTGATCCGTGCAACTTTTCAAACCTCAATTGTTGGTGGCTTTATCGCCATATGTATTGGTTTTGCAATTATGGTTATTCCAAGCCTATTCGTACAAAGTAATACATTAGCGATAAATGAAACAGCCAGCGATTTAACGCTCGGCCAAGTGATCAGTAATTACAAGAGCCAGCTGTATACTCAAAATGCGGCTAACGTTAATGTCAGCCAATATGTGACCGAGCAGCAACGTAGCCACTTTAAGCAAGCAATTAGGTTGCTTAAGCAGGATAGTGAGTCACGCTATGCCGAGGCCGCCACCTTACTGCGTCAAGCCGACTTTTCTTTGCAGCGTACGACACAATTTTTAGTAATAAAAGACAATCAACAAGATCATAAACGCGGCCTGTTTATCATTAATTTAGCTGCTCAAAAAGCCCATATCATCAGTGTGCCTTACCCCACCGCTGAGCGTCTTGCCAGCGAAGCTGGTGGGATATTGTTTTCGTATTGGCAAAGTCAGGCTATGGCATTTGGCAATGCGCGACCTAACCAAAGTGGCAATAAGAACGGCAAACAAAGCGAGTTCTACAGTGACTTTTTCATCGCGATGGATACCCCAGAGGTAGTCCAACTCAGAGAAATTAATCAGCAAGTAAGCCAATTGATGCACCAACACAGTTTAAAAGAAGACGCACAGATGTGGATATTTAACAGTGTGCCAAGCTCAGTACAACAATCTGAACTTGCTACCTTGTTTAACATCAACGATGCACACTTTGGTCTCGCGGCAAATGCACCTTTACCTTACAGCCAGTTCCATGGCCAAATGATTGAGGCGTATTTAAGCTCGGATAGCTATTCGTCGTTGCTAAGCGCATATGGCCTGCAACGTATCGACAAAGACATAGATAAAATAAGCACAAGCGATGAGAGCATACAGGCACTTATTGAAGCATTTTCCAGTCACATTAGCGCCAAAGGCAGCGGTGCATTTAGCGCACTGAGCGATACCAGTGCTGCACTGTGGGAATATGAAGTGTTAAGGCCGTTATTTGCTATCACCCAAAATCTTGAGATAGTGACAACGCCGGAAACGCTTGAGGTAAGACTGAGTCAGATAAATCGCGTAGCAAACCTATTACAGTACCAATTAACTTTAGTTGAAAATAATCAAGGGCAATTCGTTGCGCTTTCTCCTTTAGATACCAAATCTGCCTATGATTTGGGTCAAGGGGTGTACTTTATTGCCTTGCTGGCTAAACCATCCCTCACCATTGCGGTGCCTAGACCACTCTTTGAAAGTAACACCTTGGAGTTCTCTGGGCAGTTGTTTACGGCCACCCACGCAAAGTTACTGGCAATCGCTGGTGCTCACCCGTATACCAGCATCGATGCAAATGTCATGGCAGCCGACAACGTGCGGTCATTATTTAATGTGGTGTATCAAAGTGCACAGCGCTACTTTTACGACAACCCCTTACTTAATTTACAGATCCGCAGTCATAGCGCGCCTGCAAGCATCAGACCTTCAGCGCTTGCGTACCAATTTACAACGCCTAACCCTATTCATAATGACACCATTGCTACACTACAAAGGGTGCTAGCTGATCTTGGTGTTAATACTCAAACCGTATTAGGACAACAAGCAACAAGAGGCTTAGAACTCGGTACCACACCGCAGTCAGGATATCAGCTGTTCGCACCAAAAAGTGAGTTAGCGGCATTGTGGTTGGCATCGGATTTTAAATCGCACTTTGCCATTACCAACGATGCTTTATTGCAACGCCTTTTAGCCGTTGCACACACACCTAAGCTCAAAGTAATCGATTTGCTTGCCCTCTCTCCAAATGATTGGCATGAGGCGAGTGCGCAATTTATTGACGCACTTAATGTGGCCACAGGACGTTATGCCACCACCCAACATTTACCAATGCTCCAAGCGCTTTGTCAATTTGAAAGCCAATGTAAAATAAGCGCCTTCAGCACGCATAGAAATGGTGAGCTGGGATTAATGTTTACCCGAGATAACGTATTGCTCGCGCTATACTTACCAAGAAGAAATCGCGTTATTGATTTAGCCACTTATGCAAAAGCGGTTCATGAGGGGCGTTATGTACTGGATTAAGCAGATATTACGATTTGCTATTTTTATGGCTTTGCTGCTACTTTTTGTTTGGTTCGCCGTCACTTTATTTGTGTGGGTAAAATCGGCGGAGCCTTCAAATACCTCGACCTTGTTTAATATTCGCTCAAATGTGCATTGGCTAAAAACCGATAGTGCACTGAAGTTTTCCTTTTCTGCGTCTCGGACCATGTCTCTCCGGGTGTTGTCTAATGGAATATTCGAATCGCAGCCGTTGGATGATCAGCCTGTCAACTATGCTATTGAATATCAGTTACTTGATGCAAAAGGAGCGATTATTTATCGCGGTACTTATCACCATGCAGCTAAAGCCGCCTCGAACGACTTTCAGCAACAAGTAAAACAGATCATTGAAAACCGTGAAGCGTTGGCCGTGGCGTCTGGGCAATCCTTTTATTTAAATCGTGAAGAGTTACAACAGGCTGCAACCATCACGTTAAAGCTAATACCAGAAAATGCTCAGCTTAAAGGCGTGGTAGTACGCGTCCATGCCCAAACCAGTAACAGTATTATCGACCCTGCCAAAGCATGGCTGAAAAGGCCAACTGAGTGGCGTGAACGCATGACGAATTACCACACCATAGGTGAAAACGCCTTAACCAACGAAGAAAAATACAATTCGGTCATGTTAGATTGGCAAAAGCTAGCGCCACAGGGCGTGCCTAACATCGACTTTCGTGCTGACTTGTTATATGAGTCACTCCCCTACAATGTGCTTAATCATGATTTTTCGACCCAGCTAGACTTAGATAGTTTGTTTATTTCTGAGCAGCTAAGCGCAAGTTTTCGCGTCTATGAACACACTGAATATTTATTAAGCCATCCCGAAAATGCAAATCTTACTTTTGTTTGGCATGATTTACGCCAACTCAACGCGCCAAAGCCACTAACGCCTGAGATGCTAGCCACTACCCAATCTAGACTGAGCAACTTACCTACAGGCCTTGTTACCATTAGCGCAAACGCCCCCACCAGCATTCGGGTATTTAGCAATGGCGTCGACCCTATAGTCCCGCTGCATAGTTATTATTATATGCTCAACGCGCAAACGCCGGTTTACTATCAAGTCTCTCCTAAAAGCGATATCGCTTTAGAGTGGCGTGCGCCCATTGGCAGCACTCTCTCTGTGAGCCTCTACAGCAACAATGAGCGGATCAAGGACTATGTTTTTACCGCAACGGCAGAGCAAGCTTTGTTTGATAGACTGATAACTGAAACCACAGAGCGACAAACCTTACCAACCGCAGAGAAGCGTTATTTGGCAATACCAGATAACGTTAATCAAATCAAAATTGAAGCCGAAGACGCGATGGTAAAGCTGCAAGCCCGCAGCCCAACATTTAATTATCTGAATCATCGCTGTGACCCAGTGTGCGACCCTGAAAGTCCGATTTATCAGGGAATTGATGCATGGTTTAGCCAAAAGGCTGACAACCATTACCTCTTTCATACACAAAAACAGATAGCATCGGTGCGCTTATTTGAAGCGCCACCTGAAGTACCAGAGTTGCTGCCTCAATACCGATCCAAAGACTTAGATCAGCTTTTAGCTGTATCGGATATCGCGTTGGTGCCCATTGAGCAAGCTTACTTTGATAACTCAGTACCGCAAATGGAGTTTGAATATCGTCAGGTAGCTAAATCTGCACTCTTTAAGCTAGGTAAAGCAACAAGCTACCCAAGCAGTGTGATTGTGAAGCAAAAGCGTAAACCAACACTATTTGAAGTTCCGCTAAACAGCTTACAAATAGAGGAGTTAGCTAATACCCAAGCACTTTTCATCAATCAAGGGATCCCAAGAACCGTGCGGAAGATCCGCCTGTACAAAGTAGCGAAAGCAACGCCACTCACTGTTGCTGTTAGCGAGGATAACTTGCAACCTATCGCTTTGGTCGTCAAAGTGTTTAGTGCCGACCCTCAAGATGAAATTACGGTAGCAACCGCTCTGGATAGCACTAAGGTAATCACCCCAAGCGATGAATACACCATTTTAGCTAAACACTTTGTACTACATCTAAACCCAGCACAAACGAGGATGTTTTTTAACCCTAATCACGCGGAGCTGTACGAGTACCCAAGTATTACTTTGCCGCTGTTTCAAGACTTAACATCGCCTAAAACCATGACGCTTCGCTTTTCACATGATGTTTGGATAAGTGTATTAGAGGAACATGAACAGCCTGATGCAACATTAAACTGGTGGCAAGATGAGACACCTTAGTCGCTACGCACTTTACATTACATTGTGCCTGTCATTGAATGTTAACGCTGCGATTCCCGACAGCAGCAAAATGGCGCAATGGTTTAACCAACCTGTAGCGCTCGATGGCTGGCAATTTACGCACCAAGCAGAGCAATTTACACTGACGCCAAAGCCTCAAAGTGACGCGCACGGCGAAGTCACGTATGCGCCAACGCATCGGCCTTGCGTGGTGTCTGTTCCACATCGCTTTCATGATAAACATACGCTGACCATTGGTGAGCACATTTTCCAGCACAGTTGCCAAGTGTTACTGAACAACACAAAACACAGATACGATAACAATGACACTGGTAAAACCTATGATTACGCCAAGCAACCTCACAATATTCACGCGTCAGCTATCATAGCTTTTACATCTTTACACCCAATAGCAAAAGTGTTCCAAATACATGGGTTTAGTCAGAAGAAGCGAAAAACCGACGCCGGTAAACTAAGCGAAATAATTTTAAGCCAAGGTAAAACAAATGACGACACACTATGGAAGTTGAAGTCTTGTCTTGTTAAGCAAGGTTATCGGGCGCTGATTTACCCTCAAGAAGTGCAAGAACTTGGCGGGACGCAAAATATCATGCATCAGCTTGCGCTTCCTGAATATAGCTTCATCCATATTGAGCTAAGCTATCAAACAAGAAAGCAATTAATTAATAACAATCAACAACTAGAGCAGTTTACTAAATGCGTGCAATCACTTTTATAATGACACTACTGCTGTTTGCAACGATATCTCGAGCCAATGAGGTAGGGATACAAACGGCTGCCCAATGGATTGATCTGTCACGTATGCAATTTATCCAAGCCAATGCTAACAAGCACTTTGCACCGCAGCAAAAAGCGTGGCTGTTTTTGCCAAGTCACGCGTGGTTAGTAACGACACCAAATGCCCTCGAGACATTCGAGTTTTTTGCAGGGGAAACTCCAAAGCTACAACGTGCCATTCCAACGTCCGATTGGTTATGTATTCAATCCCGCTGCCAACTGAGTGCAACAGCACAAAACCGTTTAATTCAGGTTGCATACACAGGTGATAAAGCTCAATCTCTCGCGCTTTGGCAAGGCAGTATGCACAGCCATAGAGATCCGTATCGAAGAGCACTCAGACTGCCAGGACTTGACGACCAAATACTGCAATTAGCACAAGATACAGAGCACTGGTTTCACCTACAACCTACACAAGTGACAAGCGTATTCTTTGAGCACGCTAAAAAGCTCAAACTAGAGGTTCGAAAAGATCTGCACGCGATTGCGCAAAATGGTACTGTCACAATTAAAGTTAACGGTGAGGTTATCAGCACCATTGCAATATCAGATATCCAAGCGGATGAGTACCTTGAGCCTAAAGTCGGCTTATCTAACCAAGATTATATTGCTGTCCCGCAAGGTAGTTACCTCACTATCACAACATCGGTGCCTACCTACCTTAACTTACTACAAATGCACCGTGGTATTTACGACGACAATGCAGGAATAAAGCAGCAAGAGTCGTTATTTAATCCGTATTGGAATAAACAGCTGAACGAGCAGCTTAGCGCCCTTTACATGAATGGTGATACTTCTCCACTCACTTTTAGCGCTACTGATACAGCATTGGCGGTCAAACGTAAGCAAATGCTTAACGATATTGCCTCTACACTGTACTTTTTAACGCCAAGCTCCCCTCAACCGCTCACTCATCATGTTGCGATAAGTGGAGTAACACTGGGCAGCCGCAGCGCCGCTGGGCAAGTGCTGCTCACCTCGAGCGCTCAGAGAGTCAATTACATTACATCATCTCAGCCACTTAACTATCGTCTTGAAAACATAGTGAGAGTTGATAATGCAATTACCTTGTATGTTCGAGCAAGAACGCAAGAGCGCTTAACCATCACCAGCGAGCATGGCCGACATACGCTGCTTGTTGCGCCTAGCAGTCATTTTCAAAGACTTACCCTACACATAAATCCAGCATCCAAAGCTGTGACGATTGAAGGTGCTGCGCAAGCGCTTGATATCGCTGTAGCAGTCAACCGATTACAACCATTTCCCGACTTCTTGACCATGACGCAAGAAACGCTAGGCCAAGGGCCACTCGTTCAAGGTCTGTTGGCAAGAAGCAAACAAAATCGAGCGGACACTTATCATTTATCACTGAGTGGGCTGAGTGCGCCGGAAATAAGCGTTAAGACAGACAGCCACGACCAGTTTACCGCCACTAAAGTGCTTGCGGAACTGCAAATGGTAGCAAAGACCAAACCCCTCATGGCGCTTGCAAAACTAAAGCCGTATTTGAGTGGTCATAGTGAGCAAGTTACGTTAATGGCTTGGCAACTTAATATTGCTATTTTGACTCAGCTAGAACGCAGTGGAAACGCCGAGGTGTTACTAAAGTCATTGCTTAAAAGCACCGCCCAATCTTTAAGAGAATACGCTGCCAATGAGCTACTCTCGAGATATTTAGCAAGGAATGAATATATCCAAGCTAGCCTATTATGCGCTGCCCACGAAACCGATATCACGCAATATCAATGCAATGATATCCTGTTGACATATCTACTTGACTCCGGGCTTCAGCAAGAAGCGCTGTGGACAAGCCAGCAAATGGCATTAACACCAAAACAGGCCGAACAAATCGCGGCAATTCAAACAAATGAACTTACCGAACCACAATACAGCCTCAGTCACTATGGTTTACAAGTCGTGGAGTCACTGGATGATCAAACTGAGCACTATCCGCTAAGTTCAGATAAACCAATCAAGCTGGTTGCTAAAACACCTTTGACGCTCAAGCTAAGTGCACGTGCAGCCTACCAAGGACAAGAATACAAAAATACCCAATGGTTACTGTATGAACACAACACCAAAACCCGGCTTTTACCCATATTTAGTGATATTGCAGCAAACTTACAATTGCAACCACAAGCGACTCGGTTATCCATTGCATCACAGCAATATATTCAATTAGCAGCAAATGAAAGCCTCACGCTTTTCAGTAATAATGAGTTGTTTGTAGAGATCCGGGTGCAACCAGACACCGCGAATACTCCGGCTTTTACAGATAAGTCTGCACTCTTGGTTAGTCGCGCTGAAGCGCGTATAGCAAATGAGCTCAGCGCTAAAGAAATTGCGATAAATGCCTTGTATCAATTGAGTCAGCAAATATTGTCTAATGAAAGCTACAACAGGGTCCTTCAACGTCTACAGCCAAGCTTATCGGGTGATGCCGTTTTAACCGATTTATATGCCCGCTTGATGCGCTATGGTCAATGGCTTGCTGCGGAACAATACACTAGCTATGTTGGCACACAAAAGGTAAAAGTTGATACGCTTGCGGCGCAAAGCGTTGGTGACCAGATCACCGCACACCTCACAGAAAATCAGCCGTCAGGCCTGCCGCTCAGAGCAAACGAAATACTGACTATTGATTTTTCTGAGTATCAACAAGTGCAAGTAAGGGTAAAGTTTGCCTACTCTTCCGCCAAGCAAATCGTAGCACCGCCTGCTAATGTAGAACTAGTAGGGCCAAATCAAGGTGATGTGATCTCATTGCAGCCAACGCAACCGCTCTATTACGGCATTAAACAAATCGAGACGCAACAGGGACTATTGCAATTACGTTGGCTCAACCCTCTATCGGGGCAAAGCGTGAGCGTACGTCCGCAATACTTCAACCAAGGTCAATGGCGTGATATCCCATTGGATACGAGGCAGATTTTTTATCGCTCTGATGAAACAACCCCAATCACGGCGAAATTAACTCGAGATAGTCTGATTAAAATTGAAACCTTTGCCGATGGTATTAGAAATGAAGCCACCTATTTTCACCCAGCAGGACAAGTCTCACTAAGCGGCCAGCAACAACCAACGTTAGCACGCATGTCTATCTGGACGTTAAGTCCAACATTGCACCGCGTTAATCTAGTACCTGAAGTGCCAATGTTCTTAAAAGCCAAGCAACAGTTAACACCAACAAGTGCTGAGCCCGAATTTCAGCAAGCTCGCATTGAAACTGATGAAAGTAGCACTGGCGTCGAAGGATTTTTGAATATTGATAGCGACGACATTGTACAGACAACGGAGCCTAGCCCCAGCCGTACCACACTCGATTTAGGTGTATCATTGAGAGTGAAGGATGAGAATAACTGGTACCGCATCGATACTTTCTACACGATGGATAATCATCACCAAGACACCTTCTCTATTAATGGTCAATATGATTGGCTCTCACAGCAGTCGAACTGGTTTGCAGAAGCAAGAATGCGTAATCGCTGGCAGGATGCAACGGCAATCAGTGAAACCCATTTAAGCTCTAGTATTTCGGCAAAGTTTGGCCAAATTCACCGTTATAACAGCGGTTTTAGAAGCATTTGGTGGTGGCAGCCTTTTTACACGTACACCAGTATCAGCAAGGACGAATTTATTGCAGACGAGCAAATTGGTCCTGATATGTACACCTTTTACCGTAATAATCACAAGCACGGCTGGCAAGCGCATGCTGGGCTGCGCTATCAGCCTTGGGTTGATAGTTACTTCAGCTCCGGCGTTACACTGACGTCAAATCAAGATTGGCAAACGCTCGACAATGCACTGTTTTCATTTGATTGGTATCAATTTTATCAAGGCCATATTTTTCATGCCGGATTAACATCAAGCTATGTATTTGCCGATCAGAACCGTCCTAATCCAACATGGCAATACTTAACTCAATTGGGTTGGCAAACGGGCTTTGACTTTAGTCATAACACCGCGGGTTGGTTAGGTGTAACTTGGACTCAAGACTGGTTTAACAATACCCATCAGGTTGGGCTACAAGTACGTTTAGGCAACTTACAGCAAACCGCTTTTGCCCCCTATGCTCACGATGAAATTATTTTTGAATCGTTACAGCTAAGTCATTTATTAGAGCAAGATTTACATGAGCGTTGAAGCCTTAAAGAGTCAATTAGAAGCCCTATTTTTTGCCGAAACTGAAAAGTTTTGGCTGAACTTGTATCAACATAAATACAGTGCGTTGATCGACGAATTGTGTGCATGGGAACTCATTTACAATCGCCCTGAAAACGAGGATGAAACCGACTGGCTGGTACTTCAATCTATCGCCTTTTTACGCCATAAAATTGAGACTCTACATGAGCAAATTTTGCTGCTTGAGGTATCCCACACCGGATTTGTACAGCGTATCGCTAAGTCTGAATTTGCCAGTGAAAAAGAGCTTCATATTATTGCATATGCTCAAGAACTTGGCACCACTAAAGCCGCGTTAGAACAAGATAAAAAAGCTTTTTCACGATGGTTTGACGAAGGTGCTGTAGTTGCTCGATATCAACATCAAGTTGCCGCTATTGAGCAACAGGTTAAATTTTTAATCGCCAAACTTGGGGCGCTAACGAATCGATATTTACGTGCTCACCACGATACCCTAGAAAATGCCTGGCAACGCTTGGATTTACAGCCATTTTGCTTAAATTTACTCGCCCATAGTCAAAATCAACATATTCGTCATGGCTTGATCCGCGCACTGGTGAATATGGTCGCAACCTTAAACAACTATGAGGTCGACTCAGAATTAGACGCAGAGCTTATCGCCAAACTTATTGAATTGCTTGAGTCTGACAATATGCCCTATCAGGCAATCGTCGATATTTTAGAGATCTTAATACATCAACGCCCCACCTTTATTCGTGCCTACATGTGGGCTTTGCTTGAAGAAGCGAACGATATTGAAAATAGTCAGCAAGTTGATGCCGAAGTACTCTATATTTTGAGTATCTTTCCTAAAATTATTGTCAGCCAGCCAAAGCTTACAGAAAAAGATCTCAATATGCTTTGTGCACTCAGCGAGCACACCTTACCTAGGGTGCGCCAGGTTACGCTAGAGTTTGTCGAGTTTTATCCCACATCGTTTGCACAAGAGTTAATCGCCAAGCGGTTTGAGCAAGAGAATGAGAATGCCGTACTTTTTACCTTGATAAAACAGTTATCCGCCGACCGCTTTTGCCAACACGATTTTGCATTTTTACTGTGGCAACGTGTGCTAACAGGCGACTTTAGTATGCAGCTCAAGCGCTTAGCGCTTGAGCAAAGCGCGCGTATTATGCTGAATATGCAACTTGAATCAAATCAAGCCGATCTCTGCTTCAAAAGGTTTATTGATACCTTAAATGACTGCTTATCGAACGAAACGAACATCGCCGTTTGCCGTTATATCGCCAGAGCCAGAGAGCAGCTAGGTAGCTTCTATCATCAAGCCATCATCGCGCAGCTCAACGCTTCCCTTGAAGCCAACGAACAAAGTGACGCACTGGCAACTTGGTCTCGTGATGAACTGGGCCGCTCACTTTCTTATATCGCGCAGCGCGGTCAAAGTCTTAATGCCTCAAAAACAAAAGCTGGCTGGCGTATCCAACAAGGCTATCGTCAAGCAAGAAGGTTGTGGCGAGTAATACACGAAATAAGACAACCAAGTACCGATAAACGTCAAAGCTATTCTCATACCAAAGCGAAAAAGCCCAGCGTATCGATCCACGTCCCTAGCTGCACTACCGCGGAAATTAGCGAAACAAAAGTGCCGGGGGAGTTGCTCTTTAATATCGCCGAACAAACGAGTCGACCACATCTACCATTACTCGACTTTTTGCTAAGTGTACTGACTAATGACCACAGTAAAGAAGACGCCAAAACCTATACGCCGGATGGTATTTTAGCCGTTACTCCGCCATCAACTTTGTGGCGACGCCTTAAGGCGTACTGGACCATAACATGGCAGTTTGCAGAGCTAGACCGCTTACGAAAAGGCAACGAACTTGAGCAAGGTAAGTATTTGGATGCACTTAACACGCTGGGGTTTTCGCTACGCTTTAGTGCCTATGGCGACATCGCAAAAACGCCCTTTCCTGTCGCGAAAGACATTCAGCAACTTTATACTCGCTCTGGTGCCACCTCAGCGCTACTCACCATTTGGAGCAGCTTTAAAGAATACGTCGATGCCATTTATCAAAATAGTATTTCGCAGCTGGTTTTCTTTGTGCTTGCATTTATTAGCTACTTTTGGACTCGGCATATTTATGTCAGTAAAAGAATAAAGCAAAATCGCAAACACATTCCGGTGTCCATTGGCGGCTGGGGAACACGAGGAAAATCAGGAACCGAGAGGCTGAAGTCAGCTTTATTTAGCAGCTTGGCGCTGAGAGTCGTGAGCAAGACCACGGGCTGTGAAGCGATGCTTATCTATTCAAAAATTTCTGGTGAGCAATATGAGATCCCGCTATTTCGGCCTTTCGATAAAGCGAGTATTTGGGAGCAAGCTGATGTGCTACATTTTGCAAAACAGGTAAAAGCGGACGTTTTCCTGTGGGAATGTATGGGCCTGACTCCGAGATATGTGAAAATTCTAGTGCGCTGGATGAAAGACAATTTTGCTACCATTACTAATGCCTACCCGGATCATGAAGATATTTTGGGCCCAACAGGTTTGGATGTAGCAAAAGAAATGTCTGCCTTTTTGGGCTACAACACCCAAGTGTTCACCGCCGAGCAGAATATGGCCTCCGTGCTCAACTTGGCGGCAGAGCAAAAAAACACTTCGCTCATTCAAATTCATTGGGGTGATGGGTATCAAATCACGCCTGACATTCTCGCAAAGTACCCCTATGTTGAGCATCCGGATAACATCGCCTTAGTCTGCAAAATGGCGCAATATATTGGCATCAATAAAGACTATGTGTTCAAAGAAACGGCTTCTAGGGTTATTCCCGATGTTGGCGTGCTTCAGCAGTTTACGACCGCAAAGATTGGTGCAATCAGTCAAAGCTTTATCAACAGCATGTCTGCCAACGAACGCCTAGCAACGATAGAAAATTGGAAACGCTTAAACATCGTCGAACAGGGAAAGCAGGGGCAAATTGTTGCTCTGATTAATAATCGCAACGACCGCGTAGCGCGCTCGCAAGTATTTGCGAACATTCTGGCCAATGATCTGCATTTTGATGCCATTGTGGTGATCGGCACCAATATCGATGGCTTCTTTAAGTACTTTATGGTTGCACTGGATAATCTCTTACACAGTATTTTCAGCAATAACGACCACGACGCACTGCGCGATTTACTCACACGCTTTAGGCTCACATTATCGCGAGATGCACTGATCGCATCATTAAATACTACGGCAACCAAGCTGCCTGAGTCTGCGTTTTCAAGTCTCGACTCGCTGCAATCGCAACTTAATAGCGAAGACGACACACATCAGCCCACTCTAAAGCGTTTTGAGGCGTGGACGATTGCCCAGTCGCTTTTGGAAGTTGAAGACCTGAGCACCAGGCTTTCGCAAACAGCAGCGCTTGCAGAGCAACTTGCCGCCCTCAAATGTACGTTAGTGCATGATAGTGACATCAAGCCTGATGCCTTAAACCAAATCATTGCCAAACAAGCACTGCCAAATGAACACCAAATTATCGTCGGCATGCAAAATATCAAAGGTGCGGGACTGGGCTATGTGTACATGTGGCAAAAGTGGCAGTTGTTTCATCAGCATTGCGAGCGCCTAAGCCGCCGCAGCGTGACACAAACTGAGTTTAGAAATGGCTTAAGTAGAATTTTACAACAAGAGGAGCTCAGCGCGATTGAATGCCAATACTTAGCTGACAAGCTCGACTTGTTCGAAACGTTGCCCAATGCTCAAAGCGAATTTAGCCAAGCCGAATTGACGCAAATAAAGCGCAAACTAGAGCAACAAATGCAACGCTTAGAAAGTAAAGATAATACTCGGGCTCGCTCGCCACTAACACGCTTTTTGAATAAATTGGTCGAGTCATTTTTAGATGCCGGCGCGGCGGTAAAAAGAAAGAAAATAGCAGTTCAGGTATACAAAGATATCGCCGATTTTAGGATCACAATAGAAAAGGCAACCCTTATTTTAAGTGAATTAAATCGCTCGCAAAAACCTGGATGGTTGAAGTTACAAAATGGTAAGCGCCGCAAAAAATAGCTCGGCGCTTGTTACCCAACCACCAAAACGTAGATAAGTTTAATGATCAGCGTCACCATTAATAAAGGCAGTACATATTTGGCATATTTTTGCATTTTATCTAGCCCTAAACGCTGCTGATACTTTTCCAATAATGGTATCAAGACGACCAACGCGATGACTAAACTCACTAATAATATAACTACGTTCATCTTAGTTCCTCTTTCTAAACAGGTATCTTACAACCAGTATTCACTTCAAGCAAAATTCCAGCTATGCTCATAAACACATCTGACCAGTAGAATAACAATGATGAAAACTGCTATCACCGAATTATTCGGCATCGAAAAACCCATTATATTACCCGGCATGAGCTGGATTTCTGTCCCTGAGCTTGTTGCGGCAGTGAGCAATGCTGGTGGCTTAGGTATTTTAGCCACGGGCCCGCTCAGTCAAAACGAGACACGTCAAGCAATACGAAAAATTCGTGAACTCACCGATAAGCCTTTTGGTATTGGCGTGACGTTAATGATGCCAGGCGCCAAAGAAAATGCCAAAGTCGCATTAGAAGAGCAAGTGCCTGTTATCAATTTTTCTTTAGGAAAAGGCGATTGGCTAGTGCAGGCGGCTAAAGCCTACGGCGGAAAAGTCATTGCCACTGTGGTGACGCAAAAGCATGCATTAGCAGCACAAAAATCTGGCGTTGATGCGCTATTAGTTACAGGTCATGAGGCCGCAGCCCATGGCGGTGAAGTAACTTCACTGTGTTTAGTGCCGAGCATAGTCGATATTGTCGATATACCTGTAATTGCCGCTGGGGGATTTGCCGATGGTCGAGGACTTATCGCCGCGCTAGCACTTGGCGCAGAGGGCGTTGCGATGGGCTCTCGTTTTGCAACATCTAAAGAAAGCCCTTTGCATCAGCATGTCAAAGATACCGTTGTGGAAAAAGACGTTGAACAGACGATTTATTCCAAAAACTTCGATGGTCTTTATGCTCGAGTAATGAAAACCCCCATGGCTGAAAAGGCAACGCGCCGCCCGATGAACTTTTTCATGGCCACCATAAAATCATTCAAGGCCGCCAAAATGGTCGACATGCCCTTATGGAAGCTACTACTAGGACTGTTATCTCAATTCGATAAAATTAAGATGCTGTCGCTCTTTGGAGCCGCCACCGAAAAGCTTGAAGCCGCCACAATCCACGGAGATTTAGACCATGGCGTGCAGTTTATTGGTCAATCTCAAGGCTTAATTCGAGAAATAGAATCCGTACAAACCTTAATGGATAACATGATGGCTCAAGCCACTGAGGTGCATTCACGTATCGGCAACAACACAGCCGAGTAACGGATGTTTGGTATTGATGCGGTAAAAGCGGTATTATCTTGCCTAATATCGCTCTGGCCCTAGTTGCGCCACTAAAGTACTGACCATAAACTCTGATTTTATAAGTGACTTTCAATGCCTAAACATTATCTTTTCTACATTGAGCAGCCATATAGCTTTGCCATTCTGAGACCCCTCCAAAACGCTATCCGCGCTAACGGTGACGTGGTGAAATGGTTTTTAAAAGGTAAAGATGTAAACTCAAGTTCACTTGCACCAGACGAAGCGGAGTTACTGAGCGTAGAGGACGTAAAAGCGTTTAATCCCAGAGCAGTATTTGTACCTGGAAACGTTGTTCCTGACTTTTTCCCAGGTGCCAAAGTGCAAGTATTCCACGGATTAGAATATAAAAAGAAAGGTCACTTTGGGATCCGCGGTTTCTTCGATTTGTATTGTACTCACGGCCCAATTACCACCGCGCCATTTAACCAACTCGCACAAAAACATGGTTATTTCTCGGTAATTGAAACTGGCTGGCCAAAACTCGACCCTTATTTTGATTACACCAAGCAAGAGAATGAAAAGCCAGTCATACTGTATGCTCCTACTTTTTCACCCAATCTCACATCGCTTGAAGCATTACATGCACAAATCAAACAGCTCGCAGAGTCAGGAAAATACAAAGTCCAACTTAAGTTTCATCCTAAGACGAAACAGCAGTGGCAACAGATGTACATGGAACTTGAAACTATCAGCGATTTTGAAATCGCTGGGAATGACAATCTCATTCCACTTATTCAGCAAGCAGATGTGGTGATTTCTGATACCTCTAGCGCCGTTGATGAGTCGCTACTAATTGGTAAACCGGTTATCACATTTAATAATCACCAGCCTCAAGATGCCTTAATCAATATTACCGACGCAGGCAAATTATCTGAAGCGGTTGAACAAGCACTTAATCTGTCTGAGGCACAAAGTGAACGTATTGAGCAATATATTCAGCAAGTGCACCCTTACCGCGATGGTAAAAGCGCCGAGCGCATACTCGCAGCAACAGAGACCGTAATTGCTGCTGGATTAAAGCGTAAACCACTTAATTTATTGAGGCGCTATAAAATACGCAAAGCACTGAATTACATGAAGATAAGGTGAAAGCCGGTAACTTTTCGGAAATAAAAAGCTCACTTAAATGTGAGCTTGTTCGTGTTAATTTATCACTAATCTTAACAATCGCACTGCCAGTATTGGTTACCCGTTTCCGTCAAAGGCGGACGACACGGAATACGGCTATTTGCACCACCAGCGATGTTTGGTGTTTGCTCTTGAGGCAGGTTTTGTTGTTTATCTAATTGTTTTAATGCTGTTTTTTTTAATTTTAATTTCATCTTCTTATCCTTGAGTTAATCTTAATTTATAAATCATGTTGTTTAAGGTTGATAGTCCAACAAGTCGATCTCTATCCCATCAGGCCAACCTAAAACACTGCTCGACTATACTAACAACGGCACTGACCGTAATCCGTACCAGTCAACGTTTCCGTTAAACGGCATGGGATTCTAGTATTTGGCTCAGCACCGCCTGCTACTTGAGGGGTTTGCTGTAAAGGTAGGTTTTGGTTTTTATCTAGTTGCTTCAACGCTGATTTTTTTAATTTTAATTTCATTATCATTTCCTTGAAATAGTCGTTTAGTGATAAGAATTTATCACTAATTCTTAAGCTGCCATGAAAAAATTAAAAATTCAACATTATTAACAATAAAGTTAACTTTAAAATTCACCCCTTCATTAGAACAACAATTAACCATATGTTAAATAATGCTTTTTAACCACAAACCCCAAAAAACGCACCATTAAAAACAAACAAAAAATCAACAAACATGCAATCTACTGAGATAAGCTTACCTCAACTAGGCATCTTGTTGCTTATCCATAAAATCAGCCATACGCGCGAGCAACTCGGTTTCTGTGAGATCTTCTTTATGCGTGCCAATCGTCCAGACATGACCAAATGGGTCTCGTAGCGTTCCAGCCCTATCACCATAAAACTGATCACAAACGGGCGTAACTTGCTGTGCCCCCAATTCAATTGCCCCCGCAAACACAGTGTCCACATCGTCAACATACAACATCAAGCTAACGGGCGTACCACCAAGCTCATTGGGATCTTTAAAGTGCATATCAGGGCACATATCTGAAAGCATCACATAAGAGTTACCAATCAGCAGCTCCGCATGTGCTATTCCGCCATCTGGCATAGGTAACTGAAGTTTTACGCTAGCGCCAAAAGCAGCTCGGTAAAACTCGATGGCTTTTGCTGCACCAGCCACAATGAGGTAAGGCGTGAGTGAATGATAACCGGAAGGAATTGAAGAAGTCGCCATGATATGGATCCTATAAAGTCCGTTAAATTCCCTCTAAACCTAGCCGATTATTTGAAATATGCGAATTAAAATTGCGATGCTCATGTTATTGCAGCGATGAGATTTACTCATTACTCGAGTGTTGATTAACGAATTATTTACCTATATGCTAATTTGGTTTTGTTCATAAAACACACAACAACATGTAAGGGATCAGTATGAAACCAACTTCTATATTACGATTGGCTTGGACGAGCGGTGCTCTCATCCTCGCAGGCCAAGCAAACGCCTACGACTGTAGTAATTTAACCCTGTGGTCTGAACAACAAGTATACAGACAAGGGGATATTACAGAGTCCCAAAACCAAGCATATGAAGCTAAGTGGTACAGTCAAAACGACAATCCAGCAGGCCACTCCGGTCCTTATGATGTCTGGCGGTCACTTGGAGCTTGTGCAACGGGGTCAGGTCAAACGCCGAGTGTCGTACTCACCAGCCCAAATAATGGTGCTGTGCTGGGCGAAAATGACAGCGCTGTTTTTTCCGCTGATGCCAATGATGCCGATGGTGACCTAGCTTATGTCGAATTCTTAGTAAATGGCCAAGTTATCGCAACGGATACTAGCGCGCCATTTCAAACCACTTGGAGCGCAGTACTTGGCGAATACGATATCAGTGCAATTGCCACCGATTTACAAGGGCTAACCGGAAGTTCGCAATCAGCACGGATCACAGTAAAACCGGGCGGGGGAAATTTACCACCGAACGTATCCATTGTAGCACCAGCCAACGGCCAGCAATTCTATCAAGGCGATATGGTAGGGATCAGCATCACCGCTGAAGATAGCAACGGTACTATTGCGGGAGTAGAAATTAGCCTGAACAACCAGCTTGTCGCGAACCTAACAACCTCTCCTTTTGAGTTCCAATTCCAAGCGGAACAAGTTGGCGTAAACCAACTAAATGTAAAAGCGATAGACAATCAAGGCTTGGTGAGTGAGGCAAACCTTGCCATCGACGTGTTAACAAAAGTGGGAGGTGGCTGCCAAGGCCTTAGAGCATACAGCGCTGGACAAAATTACCAGACTGGTGAACTCGTCGCGCATAATAATCATAAATATCGCTGTGACATCGCAGGTTGGTGTAGCTCAAACGCGCAGTGGGCATACGAGCCAGGTACAGGCCAGTATTGGACCGATGCTTGGAGCGACTTAGGGATCTGCGCAATCGCGCCAACCGTAACGTTCGAAAGCCCGTCCAATAATGGTACTGTTTTGGTCAATGCGCCCACCACTATCTCTGTCAGTGCTCAAGATACTGACGGCAGTATTGCTACACTGTCACTCTATGCTGACAACACACTCCTCGCCACAGCCAATCAAGGAACACTTAGCCACAGCTGGACACCGACAACCCTCAATCCGGTAAGCTTAAACGCCATTGCCGTCGATAATGAAAGTAATCAAAGCGAGCAAACAATCACAGTGAATGTGACTGATAAACCGATTGCCGTTGATTTACTCGCCCCCACTAGCGGCAGCCAAATTACCTTGGGTAATTCCACTCAATTGATTGCACAAGCATCCTCTTTTGTTGGACAAATCACACAAGTACAATTTTATGCTGATGGCGTATTACTCAATACAGACGCAACGCCACCCTACGAATATAGTTATGCACCGGCCTCAATCGGCACAAAAACACTTTATGCCACGGCCACCAACGACAATAATGAACAGGTGTCCAGTAGCGGCGTGACAGTTCAAGTCATCGACAAACCCATCGGTAAAAAGCACAAACTGATTGGCTATTGGCATAACTTTGTCAATCCAGCTGGTTGCCCTATTCCACTTGATCAGATGTCTACTGCTTGGGACATCATCGATATTGCCTTTGCTGAAAATGATAGAAACTCGAATGGCACAGTGCACTTCACACTATTTGAAAAAGACATTCGCTCTAACTGCCCGCCTATCGACCCAGTAAAATTCAAATCCGACATGCAGGCACTACAAGCGCAAGGTAAAGTTTTTGTGCTAAGCCTTGGTGGTGCAGAAGGCACAATTACCCTCAATACGGATGCCGATGAAGCGGCATTTGTCAGCAGCCTCACCGGTATTATTCAACAATGGGGATTTGACGGGCTCGATATAGATTTAGAGAGTGGCTCGAACCTTGTGCATGGCTCTCAGATCCAAGCTCGGCTGCCAAGAGCATTAAAACAAATAGAACAAAATATTGGTGGCAATATGGTACTTACCATGGCCCCTGAGCATCCCTACGTACATGGTGGCATGATTGCCTATTCAGGTATTTGGGGCGCTTATATTCCACTTATAAATGAGCTACGCGACACATTAGATTTACTGCACGTACAGCTATACAACAATGGCGGCCTACCTAACCCATACGAACCAGGAAGTGCTCCTGAGGGCTCAGTGAACATGATGGTTGCTCATGCAAAAATGCTGATTGAAGGATTTGATCTTGCTGATGGCACCCGCTTTGCGCCACTTAGGGATGACCAAGTAGCCATTGGTCTACCTTCTGGCCCACAGTCGGCAAATTCAGGCCAAGCGCCCATCGGCAATATCATCAATGCCTTAGATTGTTTAACCAAAGGTACAGGATGTGGCACTATTCAACCCAACAGGGCTTATCCGAACTTTGGTGGCGTGATGACATGGTCGATTAACTGGGATAAGTACGATGGTTATAACTTCTCTCAACCCATTGGCGATAAATTAACGCAGATGAATCGAGGAAATTAAAGTTACATTGGCCTGGGCTTGGTATTTACGTCAAACGTTATTCTGAGCTCAGGTTGATGAATCAATAAAATACAAAGAATAAAGGCAGGTACTGCCCAGCTCCTGCTTACTTGATTGCTAACAATTTTCAGTCGTGTAGTTATCGCATCGAGCGCTTGTACAAAGTGCAGTGGTGATTAAATCACACTCTTTAGTCGTGGTTTCACAACCAATCGTGCCAGGCCTCGTTGTATAACCGCCTGCCACATTAGGCGTCGCTGCATAATCAAGTGATTGGCTGTTTTTAGATAAAGACTTTAATTTTTTAACCGTTAATTTCATTGGTAATCCTTTTTTGTTTTATTGATAAATTCAGGAACTAGCTCATAATAATTTAGTCCTGAACTTAAGTTGTATCACCTGAACAAAAAACACTCAACCCAATTAAAGCAACTATTCAATCATTCGCGTGTTATCACTGTATTTTTGCCAGAACCACACTGAATAACCCTATAACTTAGACTATGTAGCAATCAGCCAACGACACAAACAAACAAGGCTGATAAATGGTCAACAGCTTTTTGCTTGGAAATAAACTATTTCTCCCCTACTATTAGAGCGTTACACGCAAATTCATAATGAATCCCAAGGTCGATATGAAATCTTTTCCATCGCTTTATTTAACAAATCTATTCTTAGTCGGTGGGACAGGCCTGCTGACTACTTACTTAGCGCTTTATTTAGGCCAGCACGGCGTCAGCACGTTTTGGATCGGCTTGCTTACCTCGTTTTATTACTTGGGTTTGTTGCTCGGTGCCAAATTAGGCTACCACCTGATCAAATCAGTTGGGCATATTCGCGCGTTTGCGGCAAGCACAGCTGCAGTGACGGCCTGCGTAGCAATACATGGGGTGAGTGACAATATCTATCTTTGGCTTGGACTACGACTTGTGGTGGGTCTTGGCATGATGTGTAACTTTATGGTGCTCGAAAGCTGGCTGAATGAACAAGCAGCACCAGAGCAGCGAGGGCGGGTATTTTCTTTTTACATGCTCACTTCCTACCTCGGTATGGTAACTGGGCAGTTTGCGCTTTCTAACTTCCCCGAGCTTGGCTATGCGCCGCTATTTTTAATTGTTGTTGCTTTATCCTTTGGAATTATCCCTATTTCAACGACGAGGCGGATCCACCCTAAGCCACTTAAACCTATTCAAGTCAGTCTGTTTACCTACTTCAAAAAAGTGCCTCAATCTCTTACGGCGGTCTGTTTTGCCGGAGTGATTAATGGCAGCTTTTATGGCCTTGCCCCGACTTTTGCCAGCCAATCAGGATTTAATGCCGAAGAAATTGCTATGTATATGTCGGTAACAATTTTTGCAGGTTTGCTTGCACAGTGGCCAATGGGCATTATCTCTGACCGAGTTCGCAGAAGTATCTTACTGCGCAGTAACGCTGTTTTTATTGGGTTGATTTCTCTTTGTATATTTTTACTGCCACTGAGCCCAAGCTACAGTCTTTGGCTGACTTTTGGCTTTGGGTTATTTGCATTTACCATGTACCCACTTTCTTCGGCACTAGCAAACTCCCGTGTTGATGATGAAGACCGTGTTGGTGTTTCTTCCGCATTGCTGGTGGCGTTTGGGGGAGGTGCCTGCGTTGGCTCGGCCGCTATTGCACAGATCATGTCCCATTTTGGTCATCAAGCCTTATACGCTTCGTTAAGCGCACTAACCGTTGTTATGTTTTTACTCCTCCACTTTATCAACGCCAGACAAAAAGCTGAGCAGCCAGAGCCTAGCGACTATGTGGCTGCGACTTCTGATATTACCAGCTCACCGCTCGCAGCCACCATGGACCCGCGTATCGAAGAAAAAACAGCACACGAACAGCTACTTGTCGTTGACGAAGATGCGCCTCGCGATAACGACGATGAACTCGACGACAATGATCAAAATAGTGAGCCAACCGAGGAGCTGGACGAAACGACTAACAAACCTCAGCCATAGTCTGACTGATAAGCACTCGTCACCAAAGATTGCTTAATCAAGGTGTTATCAGCTATGTATATAGAATGTAGCTGATGACTGATGAGTATTGTGATTTGCAAAACACTTGGATTGCCTTTGGTGGCGTTATGCTGCTTACGGCTTGTACCATAGCCAATAGCTGTGAGCTTGCTGTACTTGATGGTAGTGTCGTGCTCAATTCCTCAAAGATACAGCCTAAATGTCGTTTTAAACAAGATCAAACCGGCCAATTGTCTGCTGTGGCTAAGTTCACCTCAGTACTAACTCATCAAGCGCCAAATTCTAAAATAAAGCGGCTATCACAGAAGCAAGCTCAGCAATCATGCAACATCGACGATACACAAGGCAGTTTGACTTGTACATTCAATGGCAAAAGCGACCACTTCGCGCTGACTAACACCATTAAACAGGGGAAAATCGCATCAACAAACTGGCAAGATGATGAATATGTTTACCTTGGCTGGATGACCAACACTGAGGTATTAATGGGCTATATTGCGTTTGGCGCGCTTAACAAACACAGCGCTCCCTTTTTCATTCCCACCTCCCAGTTTTGCCAATATGGTCTAAGCTCGCATATTATCGACCTTGGTAAGGGCGACTTATTGTGCCAAAACCACGAGGGGCTTTGGTCTCATAGCCGTTTACTGCCCCTACCGCAGCCCTGCCAACAACCACAACAAATGATCCAAGATAAAGGTGGGATTTGGGCGCTGGAATTTGTCGAAAGTAGCTATCAATGGCGGATCTGCAGATACAACGATAACGCAGGTAGCCTATTAGCCGCATACGAATACAGCATAGATTTAAAAGCGACACTGGCTCGGTATGACTTACAGCCCAGTGATTACACCCAACTTACTTTTTTATCCAATGACGATACTAACGCTATCGCGAATGCGGTAGAAATAGATAACGTCTTTCCGGTCAGTGATATTACACCAGAGCTTGACCCACAAACGATAGAGCTGCCTATTCAGCAGCTACAATACAAACTGACTAAACTAGATTAATCGCCACTTACTCTTGTGCTTCACGTAGCACTTGCGTTTGGCTATTTTGCTTTCTAAATTGGTTTGGCGTGGTTCCCGTAGTGATTTTAAATGCTCTAGTAAATGGTCCAACCGATGCGAAACCACTTTCCAGGCCAACGACAAGTACTGGCCAATGCTGTTTAGCGGGGTCTTGTAACAGCACTTTGGCATGCTCAACCCTCAACTCATTGACCAATTGGCTGAAATTTCGCGCTTGCAGGTTTTGTCGTATCACTCGGCTTATTTTGTATTCAGGTTCATTAAATTGCTGAGCCAAGTCAGCGACTTTTAACCCTTCTTTGAGAAAGCCTTTTTGCTTGATAAGAAAGTGTTCCACCTGTTGCTGGAGCGCAATATCATCCTCGGTTTGTGTTGGCTCATTTGATTCAACGCACCTAACGGATGTAATTGTATGTTGAGATGAAAATCGCCAATACAGTAACACTTGCGCCGTCAATATAATGAGGATGGCTGCGCTTGTCACTGCCCATTCTTGAACCTCACGATTGTCGGCAAAGCGATTTTCGATTAGTTTAGTGCCTGCGACGCAAATAAAATAAGCGGATATAAATAGCACCCTTTGTGCTTTTTCTTGCCCTTGAGACTGTGAGAATCCTCGGCACCCTTCCCAAAATGCCAGCATGAGCACACTAGATGACAACAACAAGGTAAGCTCATACGCCGCAATGTTAAGCCACTCAACAAATCCGCGAGCGTTCATGTGTAATTGACTATCGATAAACAAATAACCTTGTCGCCATATGACCAAGGCAGCAATAGCAATTGCAAACACAACATGCCTTTTTAAAATGGCCTGTTTTTCTCTAAATAGTGCCCTAGCAAGCAACCAAAACCCATTACAGGTCACGCAAGCGCCCATGCCAATTAAATACTGATATCCATTTAAGGAATCTTGAGTCAGCTTTTTGGTCGTGGCCAATGCTATCGAGCCGCACACTAAAGCAAAGAGTAAATGTGCTGCTTTTTTCTCTTTTACAAAAAGCTGAGCAACAACCAAAGTGCAACATAGGCTAAGTAAAAGTAGGTAATAGTTTTCAATAGTCATGGTGATTGAAGGAATATTGATCGACACAGAAACTCTAACAGCCACACCAAAAGCATTCAAATTAACTTTGTAAATAACCATTACATCAGGTCAAGTAAACTTAACACCACCATTTTTAAAATTCGGCCTACTTTCTTTGCTTTGATTTTCAAAATCAAAGCGACGAGATAGCAAAATCTTGTCATTTTATATATCAAGTTCATTGATTTATAAGGATAAGTATTTTGTCTTCCCTCAATCTAACCAAAACAACTGGGCTTTTCTTTAGTCCCTTTAGCGTATTGAATGGTGCCGTAAAGAGCTGGATATGTATCGCACTGCTCGGGCAATGGATGTTTGCTGTTTATATCTTAGGCCTATATGCCATCCCGCTTATCGTGGGACTCACAGAGCAAAGTGCAGCGGTTTCACCGGCGAGTGGACACACAAAAGATGCCAAGGTGTTTTTTAGCCATGTTTTACCCGCTGTGATTTTGGCCACCAGCGGTTTATTACAGCTTATTCCTGCGGTGCGAAAACGCTTTCCACGCTTTCACCGCTACAACGGACGCGTATTTTTTATTCTCGGTATTTCGGGCGCACTCACAGGATTATATCTCACTTGGGTAACCGGTCTTAGGCTAAGCGATGTTGGTGCCATTGGGATAACACTCAACGGTATGTTAATTCCCATTGCGATATTTTTTGCTTGGCGCACTGCCATACAAAAAAATATCGCCGCACATCAACGTTATGCCGTACATAGTTTTTTCTTGGTTAATGGGGTGTGGACGTTTCGTCTTTATTTGTTTGGTTGGTACATGGTCAACCAAGCTTCAATGGCAATACCGCAACCTTAGATGGCCCTATCGATATATTTATTTCGTTTGCCTGCTATCTGCTACCAATGGCACTCGCAGAACTCTACTTTTGGGCAAAACGCCAAACCAAAGCCAGCGCACCGGTGTGGATAATCGCGGTGATGATGAGCTTAGGTTTTGTGATCACCGCGATTGGCGTTTGCGCGGCCGCTGTCATGATGTGGTGGCCACGCATTTCAGCCGTCTTTTTTAGTTAAATTACAGTTTAATCAGTTAGGAGTAGAAACATGCTTTCAGTCAAAGCGAACAAAATCAACAAAGGCCTAATTACATCGGCAATCTTGCTCGTGATATTAACGCTGATGTGGCAACATTTAAATGGCGGAATAGTGAGTCACCACTTACTTCACAGATCTGATTTTCCGGCAATATCTAACGCATGGGGAATTATCATAATTCCCGTATTAGCTTGGCTTACTGCACTGCGGCTACATAAAGCAATTGGCACAGAGCGCATTAAAAAAACAGCACCCGTGGTTATTCCTACTGAGTTTTTGGTCGCATTCTTTATGATGTTACTCTTTAGCTTGTTGCAATCAGCCCTTTGGGAGTTCGGTTATCAAAGCCTCACCATGTATACAGCCTTAGGACTTTTGATAGCTGGATTATTTTATCCAATCTACCGCGCAGAATGCATATTGGGACACGTGGTCGGTGCTAGTTTTACCTTTGGTTATGCTATTCCACTGATCGGCATTTTAGTGATGGCAATCGTTTCAGTGTTTTCTCTTTTTTGCTTAAAACCTATCTTTTCTAAATTACTTAAGAAGACACAAACACCAATGAGAATGGAGTAATAGTGACCTTGCAAAGCTCAAGACAACACAAATAATTCCTAGGCGCTGCTATATAACCCGTTCCTTGTCGTTTTGACTCGTGTTAAATTAGCGATGATTTTTAAGCAGGGAACGAGCGGTTATGCAAACTAGGTTAGTTACTCACATTGTTATCGTGGCTATTTTTACATTGCTGTCAGTTGGTAGCGCAGTTGCTAATAACTCAGCAGATCCGAACTCGACACTGCAGCTTTCGTCCGCTTATTTTTCGCAAAAAAGAACGGTTCATATCGTCCTGCCACCAAGCTATGAGCAAGGTAAAACAAGCTATCCAGTGTTATATCTGACTGATGGCCAGAGCAATCTTGAACATACCGCTTCGGCGGCTCGCTTCTTGGCACAACAACATAAAATACCTGAACTTATCATTGTTGCCATCGAAACCAACGAACACCGCACTCGAGATCTGACCCCGTCTTATCACAAAGGCAGCCTTGCGGTACTGGGACATTTTGCAGGTCCAACACGACAGCAAAATCCGGGCGGTGCAAAAATGCTACTGCAATTTATCGACAAAGAACTCATCCCATACGTAGACAAGCATTATCGCACATCAGGCTATCGCGCGTTAGCAGGACACTCATTCGGTGGGCTGTTTGCAACCTATGCGCTACTTGAAAAACCCGATTTATTTAATGGTGTGATGTTGGCAAGTCCAAGCCTTTGGTGGGATAAAGAGCGATTATTAAATGACTTACTGGCAAAAGCGTTAATCAACAAGTGTATCTACATCAGCATGGCAGACGAAAGCGCAATCATAACGCAGCCATTTCAACGTCTTAATGATGCTTGGCGAAAGCCAAATGGCATTGACTTCAAAGCGCAGCACTTTAGCGGCGAAACCCATATGAGTGTCGTCTACCCAAGCTATTATCATGGTCTGCAGCACCTCTTTAACCATTATCAGCCATCCTTGAAGGTAGCTGCTGCCGGTGTTACTCAGCTGGAAAATCATGTCGCCATCGCTAAGTCACTATATGGACTCAAGACTTACCCCTATAGTGCGCTGACTTCGCTCGGGTATGCCGCCCTATTCGAACGTAACTTCACTGCGGCCATCAACCTGTTTAGCTTTGTGAGCCAGCACAACTCAGAGTCTCTCAATGCACTGCAGCAATTGGCGATGGCTTATCAGCAAAAAGGAGATAAGCCATCACTATTAAAGACCTACCAAGCCATGCTTAAGCTTGAAGGGCTAAGTGAAAGCGAACAAAAACATTTGCTCTCTGAAATCAAAGCATTGCAACACTTACATTAACTGATTTTTTCTAAAGTGATGATATTCACTCAACGCAAGTGGCACAGAAACCACTGGGTTTTGTGAATGCCCCGCGCCCTCGCTAATGCTGTGTCCCCAACGCACATTGACAGGCGCATGTTGTTCAAGTGCATCTAATAAACCGTGAAATGCCCCCGTAATGATGTCATTCTCAGCACCGCCGATGGAGAGGTAAATATACTTAGGTTTGCCTTGAACATTGGCTAGGCTTTTTGCGAATTCTTTTACGACAACCGAGTCGTCGTACCACGCAGCAGGACTAAAAGCAAAATAGCCATCAAAAAGCGCTGGTTTAGTCACCATGGTATAAAGTACAAAACTTCCACCAGCAGAGAACCCGCTTAATACACGGTTGTCGTTAATTGAGTAGTTAGCTTCTAAATAGGGTAACAGCTCGCTTTCAACAAATTGCAAAAAACGATCTGCACGACCAAAAATGGCAGGATCATTGTCACTCTCTGGACGGGCCTCAATCGCAACATCTTGTCGAGCATAAGGCGGCACTAAGTCGCGGTTGCGGGTCTCAGTCCAAAATTGATTGGGAATAGACACTAAAATTGCATCTTCTACCCTACCTTGTTCAGCAAGGCTGCTTAGTACCTCATCCCACCGCGCGAGATTAAAGTTGCCGTCGGTGCGAATAATGAGTGGATAACTATGTGCCTTGTCATATTCTTTTGGGAGGCGAATAAAGACCTTTCGATCTTCATTAAGCACTTGTGAAGACAACACTACATCAACATAATCTGAAGTGTAATGAGACTGATACTGGGTAAACTTCCAACCAACAGCTACGCTGGCGATTAAACCTAAGAAAGAAAATAGATATCGCTTCATAAAACTTCCTGTCATTGTTTTTATTATTTCGTACTTTTGAATACTGTTTACTTCATCCTACTGTATATTTTTTAGAAACTAAATCGCAACTGCTATTATATCAGGAAGATAAGCATAACATCATGAAAACACTAAAATTTATGCCAAATCTAAATGTAAGGTTATGTTTTAAAAAATAAATTTTCGCTGTAATGAGGTGTAATGGATAAAATCAGAATCTACCCTACCCTTACGCTGCGCAACAAATTTGCAACCAATTAAGTTCATTTTTTTTACTCGCGCAAATCATGTATCTGCATCAGCAGTACAGCCAGATACTTCTTACACCATTTGAACAATATCTTGTCGCTGTTGTGAGATTTTCCGATTAGATAATGCAAATGGTATCTTTTGAGATGGAGTTCACGATGATGAAAATCTTAGTATCTGCCATTGTTTTGACAACCACAATGTCGAGTTTCAATTCGCTCGCTGCGCCTGAATCTTATGGCGTACTTTTTTTAGACCGCAGTAGTTCAATGAACACGTTACGCCCAGATGGACAAAGCCGATGTTCGTTCTCAAAGCAACAAGCAGTGCAAAAAGTATCAAAGTTCTTTTTAGATGCCACAATTAATGGCCAACAGCTAAATGTGAAAACGTTTGCTAGTGGCGGTCAAATTCAATCCCTAACTAACGGGTTTGTCGGTTTCAATGCGGCAATGATGGCACTCTATCAACTAGATCCAGAAGGGTGCTCAGGGTTAACTGCACTTGCACAAGCTATGTGTGATGGCGCTGATGAGTTAAGAGCAAACTACTCAACAGAAGCCGCTAATGGCGCACTGTTAAGAGTGTATGGTTCTACTGATGGCGGCGAAAATGACAGCCCAGCCTCTAGCTGTGGCGGCTCAAATTGGCAAACGAGCGTAACCTCTAAATACCTGTTTGAGCTACCACCTGTGCAATTCAATGCCACAATCTATACAGGCACAGTGCAAAATATTCTAGCTAATAAAGATAAGATGTATGTATTAGATGTTTCATCTGCATCTCAGTCGGTATCTAGTACCCCTACATTTCAGTTTCTTAAACAGCTGAGTATTGACACTGGCGGTACTTACGAGGAGATCAGCGACTCAGATGGCGGCGACCCAGGCGACTGGTAACTCACCAAATACCAAAACATATATAAAGGCCGATAAGGCCTTTTTCTATTTATCGTAGAGAAAAGACAGAATGTTGTTTTTACACATTATTTAAAATAAAAAAACAATTAAATTACATAAAGCGCAAATATCTAAGGATCTTCAACTACACTCTTCGTGGGCATTTACCCTGTGCAAGTTAAAAGGAGATTGTAATGAAGATTAATGGCAAACAACCGAATTTTCTAATCATTACCACCGATGAAGAGCGTTTTCCTCCGCCCTACGAAAATTCACAAGCAAAAGAGTATCGACTCAAGCACAGTGCGTGCATGGCAGAAATGCGCCGCTGTGGCATGGAATTTATGAACCATAATGCAGCAGCAACGGCATGCGCACCGAGTAGAACATCCATTTACACGGGACAATATCCATCCCTACACGGCGTCAGCCAAACACCTGGAATTGGCAAGTCGTCATTTGATCAAAATATGTTCTGGCTGGCTCCCAATACCGTGCCAACCATGGGCTCTTGGTTTCGCGAAGCGGGTTATCAAACCTATTATCGTGGTAAGTGGCACCTCTCCGATGAGGATATTATCGTGCCGGGGAGTCAGCAAGCGCTGTATAGTAACTCCGAAACCGGAGAGCCTTACCCAGCAAAACAAGCTCTCTATGAGCGCGCAGAGCGCCTAGATAAGTTTGGCTTTAGTCAATGGATAGGTCCTGAACCTCATGGCGCTGCAGAGAACAATTCAGGTACATCTCGAGATCCGGGATTTGCCAATCAAGTTTGTGAAACCCTTAAACAACTTGAAGAAAAGGCACAAAACGGCGACCAAACGCCATTTTTACTGGTTTCTTCATTCGTAAACCCACACGACATTGTATTAATGGGACAAAAAGATTGGTTTTCCAACTTTTATGCCGAAAAAGAAGCCGGTAACCTTCCAAGTGTTGCGCCAGCCCCAAGCCAAAATGAAAGCTTAATGGACAAGCCTAGATGCCAAAAAGACTATCAGCTTATGTACCCGCATATGTATCTACCACAGCCACCAGATGAAACCTATCGACAGTTTTATTACTACCTTATCGCAGAAGTGAACAAGCATATAGAACAGGTATTTAACGCGTTAAAGCAGTCATCTTTTTATGAAAATACGATTGTCGTTTTTACCTCAGATCATGGTGAGCTACTAGGTGCTCACGGCGGTCTACATCAAAAATGGTACACCGCGTATCAAGAAGTATTAAACGTGCCGTTTATTATTTCTAACCCAGTGCTTTTCAATCAACCTAAACAGCTTGATATCACCACATCACATATCGACTTACTGCCTACCCTGCTTGGTCTAGCGGATATAGATATTGAGCAAACTCGTACTCAGCTTGCTAAAGATCACAGTAAAGCACAGCCACTCGTTGGCCGAAACCTAGCCAACGTCATTTTAGGTGAAGCGTCGCCCCGAGAAGAAGCTATTTACTTTATGACCGATGACAACATCGAAGTTGGCAGTGATATGACGAATATGCTTACCGGTAAAGCTTACAATAGTATTATCCAACCGAACCATATTGAAGCTGTGGTAACACAACTACCAGATATCAGCGGTGACACGAAATGGAAGTTTGTACGTTATTTTGATAACGCTAGATTCTATGAGCAAGACCCGAACTTAGTTGATCTTGGTGGTAACGATGAGGCTACCACGCAATCGTCTGTGAGTAATGTCGTTGGCGTTGGCAACTCTGACGGAATAACAACCTCTCAGTTCATTCCCAGTGAATACGAGTGTTATAACTTGAGTGAAGATCCGACGGAAGAGAACAACCTGTTAAGCCCGTTTTGCGAAACGCCATTGGAGGCGCGGATTTTAAAAGCGCTTCAATTTACGCTACGGGAGCAGCGTAAAGCCAAACGTTTATTACCACAAAACCTCAATGAAGCACCGCAAAAGCCAGTCAACCAGCAAGTGCCGATTAGAAGGTAATCGAAAGGCTCTGCAAGTAGCCCTGAAATATACGGGCTACTTGCGATTATTTATGCTTTTTTAAACACTGCCAACAACTGACTTAGCACCGCCGCAATAATGACACCAATCACCGCCCCCAAGCCAAGCTTGGCGATAATATTCAAAAGCCAGCTTATTGCAGGGATCAGCTTTTCAATAGCGTGAACAATTTCTTCGAGTAAGTGGAACTGGTGAGCCAAAATATCAACGCCAACTAAAAGCATTGCCAGCACACCGGCGACCGACAAAAACTTCATCAGACCGTTGGCAAAATAAAGCAGCCCCTTACCCACCCCACGTTTTATCGCCGCAAGTGTAGTCTTACTTGCGTCCTTAATCATGGCTAAACCAATATCATCAAGCTTAACAATCAAGGCCACAATCCCGTAGACCCCGACTGTCAGTGCAAGCCCAATTAACGAAAGGACTATTGCTTGCTTTTCAAAAGGCTGATCAGCAATCGCACCCAGCGCAATAATGATAATTTCCGCCGACAGAACAAAGTCGGTAACAATAGCGCCCTTGATTTTGTCTTTTTCAAACTCGACCAAGTCAACACGCTCATCCTCAAGCGCTTTGACAAACTCATCGGTTTCTTGCTGTTGCTCCTGACGGTGAAAAATAGCGTGGAGAATTTTTTCGCCGCCCTCGAACAGCAAATACAGCGCCCCTAAAATTAGCATAATGGGGATCATAAACGACGCAAAGTAACTGCAAGCCAAAGCAACGGGCACCAAAATAAACTTGTTCAGCAAGGAGCCTTTAAACACCTTCCATACCACTGCAAGCTCCCGATCTGGTTTGATCCCGCCCGATAGTTGCTCTGCGTTGACGGCAAGATCGTCTCCTAACACCGGAGCGGTTTTCGTTGCGGCTAATTTTGTTAGCGCAGCGACATCATCGAGCAAGGCAAGTAAGTTTGCGGATGGCATAGCACACTCCTTTCGTTTAAGTTATTCATCAGGTGCGGTTGTCAAATTACTGCTTACGTTAGCAACAGACCCTAATACGCAATATTTTTATCATAGGCCAAACATGATATTGCAGGCATGACCGCTTCAAGACAACTTAAATGTTGCTTTAATTCTCTCGGCTCGGTAATTTTTTTATACCGGATCCAAGGGATCAAAGGCATAGTGTCGTCCAGCTCAGCTGTTAGGTAGGCCTCATACCCTTTAATCCACTCATTCAACAAACCAAATGCATACGCATAAGGTAACAATGCTTCGTACTCTGCTTTTTCGACCCCTTCAGCGAAGCAGTGCTGACTCTTAAGTTTAATGTATTGATAAAATTGCTGAGACTGCAATACCCAAGCTTTAAATTGCTTGGAGGGCCCGATAAATGAAAAGAAAGCCGCAATAAAACCCAGGTAAAAGAAGTGAAAAACCACACTGGTACCATTCACCAGCTCATCATCACCATCAACACACATCCATAATAAGAATAAATAGGTAGGAATATAAATTAACGCGCGTACAAGCCACATTTCTCGGCTCTTTTTATCTTCGCTGCGATGTTCTATAAACATCTCTACAATAAGCACCGCAATTAATAATATTGAAGTGCACAATAAAACTACAATTAAACTCCCCGCAAACACTTGCCACCCATTGCCAGCACCAACTCCAATCACAACAAAAGAAGCACTTAACCAAAGTAAAATAGGCACAATAAAAGCAAGAAAGTTTACATTATGCTGAGCTTTCCCCACTTCGGCATTATTCACATAATGACATATTGTTTCTGTGAAAGACGTTCTCCCCTCGTTTCCTTTGTTAATAACAAAGCGGTTTTTTATTACTCGTTTTCGCTTGCGTTTTCCACTCGAGCTTTGAACGTCTTGCTGTTGATAAAAGTAACGTTGCAGTTTACCGCTTAACCCAACCGCCTCTGGCTGGCTCGGCGCTTCAGGATTTATCTGAATTTGATCCAGCTTTTTTGGCTCAACATTACTAAATTCATCATTGTTTTTACCCCGTTCGCTAATGGTTAACTGTTTCGCCACTGCAAGCTTTAGCACCTCAGCTAACACATCATTTGCTGTTAGCATGCGCTCGATATTTGCAGCAACCAGCTCTCTCACCAAGCAAATCGGTAAGTCTGGTGGTTGAGTTGAACAAGGATGCGCATCGGCAAGTTTTGGCAATGCGTGGAGGCGCTTACGCGTTTGCCACACAGCCAATGCAAATAATATTAAAAACGGCAAAGCAATAAATAACACTCTAAACGGATACCAAATTTTGCGGTAAAGAAAGTTATCCTTAAACACACCTTTTTCAAACGCGAGGGCGATTTCTCCCTGCGCTTTATCTGCTATCTCAGATTGGCTCTCGAATAGGAGCTGATTGCGTCCATCAACCACCCCATCGCGTATCAAAAACGCATCATTTTTTAGGTGATCGACAAACAATTGGTGCTCCTTCAGCGTCGCAGTTTGAGGATAGAGAATGGAGACGGTAAGCTTTTTTATTTTAAGATTAACATTCGGAAAGAGTGCATAAGTCAATTCATCCAATGCCGGATAAAATCGCATACGGTTTTTTGATTGATATCGCACTTCAAATTGCTGAGCTTGTCCTTGCTTTGGAAGCTGCTCTTTGCTTATTACAAGCGTGACTGCACTTCTATCGTAGTTATACTTCAGTGCATAACGCACTTCTTGCTCGTCGATTTTTACTGAGTCAATGCTGATATCGCTCAGATAGTGTGTACCATCTGGATACCTCACATCCAGCTCAATTGTTTGCGCGAGCCCCTGCCAATCGAAGTTTCCCCCTTGCAATATGCCTTGCTGAGTAACTTGAAGTGCACCAGTTTTATTAATATCGAGCTTAACTTGTAGCTGAGAGAAGTGAGGATCTGCTACCGACGCATCTTTAAATCTCAAATAAGCCTGAGAAGGAACGCTCACAACCAATAAAATGATTGCCAGCAATACACCATAAAGCATGGTAAACCAACAGCGTTTAGTCATCGTTCAAATCCTTTGAATGCAAAGCGCTAAGTCTATGTAACTCAGCTCAATTTGCGCAGCAGACTAAAGCAAATAAGGTCTAATTTCAACACTAAAGTTACCGTTAAAGACGCCGATTTTGCCGATTAGACCTTGATAATATTTGCACATCACCGGTTGAATTTTTGGTTATATACGCTCCCTTTGTTATAACGAACAACCGTCTTAACGCATGCTAATTGACACCGAAATAGCGCAATGATCGCTGAGCATTTTCTCTTCAGACATATCCGCAAAAAAGTGTACGCTGGGGTCGAATTTCACCGTGTTTGCAAGTTTGTTGCTCAGCAATATATGGTCAATCGGCACAGGGTAACGTGGGTGACAACCTGTCAGTGTTTTAGTTGCGTTTACCAAAGGTACAGAAGCATTATTTTGATGCTTGGTTAATTGCTGCCAAAATTGATTGTCGCCATGGCTTAAACGATGATTAAAGTCACCCAACACAATGGTGTTGCTATTTGCATGTTTCTCCAACCAAGATTTAAGTACTGGTAACTGATCTGCCAACAATCGACAGGCCTTTTTATCCGAAGTCGAGTAGTTATCAACAAAACAGCCACTTTTAAGGTGAACATTAAGCACTGAAAGCTCACCAAACTGAGTATCTAAGGCCACAACTAGACCATGTCTTAATCCTTCAACATCCACGCTAAGTTCGCTCACGTTATCCACTTTGCTTGGGACTAGGTTATTTCTAATCGCAAACGCGGTTTTCTGCTGTGTAGACAGATTGCCACTTCCTCTACAGTCGTACGTCGTGCTATTAGCTCGACTTGAAATCAGTAATTGCCATTCACTACTTGGAAAGACCTGCTCTAATGCCTTAACCGATGCGACTTCCTGCAGCGCAATAACGTCTGCATTAAGCCCTTTTGCATAATCGCGCAGCGCGCTTATCTCCTGCTCGTCACGAGGCCTACATCCTGCACTCGATGGATATGCTAAATGCTCCATGTTCCAAGTCGCAATTTTAAGCGGAGCGACGGTTGCTTGGCCGCTTACCGCGGAGGAACCGATATTTGAAGGCTCCGACTGGCATCCCAATAGCGAGAGGCTAAAAATAGCGCTAAATGCAAATGCAGTTAATTTTGTTGTCATAATGAATCCAATCTAGGCGATAAAATCTAACGTCAGTAGCAATCGTTTTTCTCCTATTACTACCGCTGGTGAGCGATGCACTAAGCCACGGCCTTCATTACCATCCCAACGCTCACCTTTTAATAATGCCACATCCCCACAGGCAAGCTGTATTGCGTCTGCTTCCGAGGCCACAGTCAGTTTGTCGCCATCCCTTGATACATGCTGGTTTCTAAGCCACTCACTGCCAGCGCCAGCTAGTGTTGTCACCAGTCGTACAGGTACTTTATCAACATGAAATTTCGGGCACATTGCAGTCTTGAGCATTTTTAACCGAAAACCAACGACGCGAAGTTCAAATAAGCAGCTAAACATATCTACTATTTCAATAATATGCGCCACCATCGCATCGCTAAAATTCAGCCGCTTTAACGGCTCACTAACTTCACAGGTGATATTGCTAGTCGCAATTTGTAGCGCTAATTCTAGCTCTTTTGCTGCTTCTAAGTAGCGACCAAACTCTGCTTTCAAAGCAGGTGATAATGCATGTTGCCAAATCACAATATTGGTGTCGGGCTCATAAATCTTGGTTAACACGGTAGCGTGTTCTGACTGCTGATGATGCACTGAGTCCACCTCAAGCAACGGCTCTAAGGGCATAAGGCTATTCATAGTAACTCCAAATAAGGTTTTATTTAGTGAAAATTGCGACGCAGCGCATAGTTTCGAAGATGAGCGCAGGAGATGAGTATAGAGCCAAGCACTGTGAACAAGGTTTCTCCGCGTTGTTCACCTAAAATAGTTGCTAGCACCAAGAATGTGCAGCCCACTAACCCCAAGCCCACGACAAGACTTGACTTATGCCGCAAATAGCCAAATCCAAGGGCCAATACGCTAATGGGTAGCACGGCTATGAGTAACCATTCGTGAAAAGCTTCATCAGAGAGCGCTAGTAAACCCGCAAAGGGAGGAAGTACAAATAATAAAAAAGGTAATATTAAACAATGGACTAAGCACAGCATAGATAACCCAATTGCTGCCTTGTCTCCAAACGACTGTACTTTTGCGTTCACGCTTTCTCCTTTGTCATGCTCGCCCACAATTGATACAATATAACATACCAATCAAAAAAGAGTAAAACGTTAAAGTCGTACAACAACAAGAGTGTTCGATACAAAGCCCTGAATACAAAAGATGCGTGTATTTAAAGCATCTAGAGAGTCAATCTCTGCTTGTTGTGATTTTTATGGTGTTGTAGCAAATAAACTCAAAAGCACTTTGGAAGGTATTTATAAAAAAGGAATGCACTGAATTACAATTCACAGGTTTGAGATTCAGAACAAACCTATGAATTGATGAGCAACCGCTGACTATGGGGAAAGGTTATGCGTTACACCCCATCGTTTCACACTCTGGATATGCAGATGGACAATGCGTTGTCCCACAAAAATAAAAGTCTGTATAACCTCGATTATAACCACCAGCAATTTGCAAAGTAACATTTTTAGCTATTTGGCTATTATCTTTATTGAGTACTTTCATGTTCCTTTTCTTAAGGCTCAGTTTCATTTTATTTCCTTGATAATCATTGTTTAAAGTTTCTAAAATGGAAACTAGCTAACGACTATACTGGCAGCGGAGAAACAAAAAATCAACATATAAAAACTTACGCATAACTTCCTAACCAATGCCTTGCTCAAAGGCACACTTTTAACCATGATGCCTTCGTATACGCTTAATTAAACCGGATTTATCGAATTCCAATGAGACAATGTTGGTTTTATTGTATTCAATGATTTTGTCTAGATGCGCTGGCTTTACCTTACCAGACTCCGTCATTTTGATAAAAATGACATTTGAGCCAGTCATAACCTCATTGATAGTAATACTGCTGTTAATGACTTCATCTTTAAGCTTTCCGATCATATCTTGCCGGAGTTTTGATTTATCGGTATAAGTGAAATTGTATTTAACGTGTTCGTCAATAAAGCTGTCTGACAACAAAGATAAATAATTTTCAATATCCTCAATCTTACTACTCGGTTGCTGGCGCGCATTTTTAGCTTGGACAAACGCCTTACCCTTTTCAATTAATTGTTCAGGTGTAAATTCGTTCCCAGCTACACTTGAAAACGATACAGCTATCAACATTAACGCAAAGCTTAGTTTTTGCATATCACTCTCTTTTGTATGCCTAACGCGTTAAGCTGCGGCAGCGAAGCAGTCCGGCAGCCTTGACTTATTATGTGCGATGTAAGTAATTGTTAAGCTCCTCGACTAACTCAAGTGCTTCATTTTTTGTTAGATAAGGGACCTTTATAGTTCTAGCCCAAAAGAAACTTTTACCTGTTTTTGAGCTAACTTCTGAAAAAGGCATAGCCAACAGTTTGTTATCTTTCCGGTTCGGAATAGGAGTCAAAAACTCTACATCTCGATACAAAGTTTCACTGTCTGGAGCTTTAACCTCTCCTTTTACTTTTGCTGCAGCTATTAAGCCACACCATTTGTGCGAGAAGAAAACAATATCTCCTACATGAACATGGTGAACAAACCTCTTCGCATCACCATATGCCTCAAGACGGCTATTATCCATCATCGACCAAATAGAATTCTCATCCCAACTACGATTTGTATCAAATAATACACCTTTTACATCACTTGGATTCTTGTGCTTATCATATGGAAGCGCAAAGAATTCAAAGTACTTTTCTCCAGCAAGTTCATAAACTCGATATGGTAGGAAATCAATAGATATACCATTTTTCTTCCAGTAATCGATGGAAGATACTAATGATTCATCGGCTGCACTACCGATAACTAATAGGTGTTGTTTATTATTTATTTCTTTTGGATCTAATTCATGCTCAAGACTAAAAGCCTCTCTGTGAGCTTCAACTAGCGACATTTCGCTTTTGCTATATTCTTTGAACTTTTGTTCTAACTTTTGGTAGCTCCATTGACCAGCGTCTTGCGCATATCTTAGTGCTTGATGGACGGCATCTTTCCCAACTGATGCACGCTTTAATTCAAATATAACTAATTCACCATTTTCATTAAGTGCATATATATCAGCTTCCGCTTGCCATTGTCTTTCCTGAAACACAGGCATCAATCTAGCATCTTCAAACAACACATCTAAGATGCTATTTGCAATTAAGTTTTCTAGATCTTTCTCAAGTTTTCCAAAACTAGAAAAGTCTTTGAACTCTACAGGCTCTAACTTTTCAAAAGCTTCGGCTTGTTCTTCTATTTTGTAGAGCATCTCTGCATTCCTTTGAGTACCTAATAGCTCATTAGCGTGAATTTTTGAATATCTCACTTATCAACAAGTAAAAAACAACAACATTCAAGCTAACTTTATTTATTATTTTTAGTAACCTACCAATCAAACATTGTCATTTCAACATGCAAATCGCCTGCAACAGGCTAGCTGTGAATTATCCAAGCCATTGATTGGCTCGCTAAGAACAAATCGCACCTAGCTAACGTATTAAAAGCGCTCAATTTTAAATGGCACATACGAGATATTCGAGAGTTTTTACATCTCGTTATTTATTTTGCGCTTCTAGACTTTGGCGCAACCTGTATGGTTAGTAGTATCAAAGGAAGCGATTATAAAAACTTACTAAGAGCGGCGATGGAGCAAAGCTATACCGCCATTAAACAAGTCGCGTGCAGCATGAGCTATTTCGACACCTATATGACACCAGAGTGTTAGGGCGCGGTTATTTAACTGTTTTTACTTACAATGACTCTTTGTCGATTACAACATGCTTTTTAGCACGCCATCTTTTCTTATAAAGTGATGGTAAAGCGCCGCCCCGATATGAACTGCAAGTACTGCAATCAGTAGCAATACCGCTAAACCATGCCCTTCGCGAAACACGGCGAAGTACTCGATGTGAGGCACCATCGCGGCTGGAATGGTGAATAAGTCGAGCACCACAATTGGTCGCGCAGCATAATACTGCATCAACAGGCCGCTAGTCGGTATAATTAACATCAATACGTAAAGCAGCCAGTGGCTGAGTTTGGCCAGTTTGACCTGTATTGTCGACATCCCAGATGGCAAGCTGGGTGTAGGTGACTTTATTCTAATAAGAAAGCGCAATAAAAGTAGCAAAAGTGCCAGCATACCAAATGCTTTATGTAACCCCAGTAAAGTAAGCTGCCAAGGTTCAAGCGCACGTACCATCGTAAGGCCAGCAAAAATCATAGCAAAGATAAGTAATGCCATAGACCAGTGAAGCACTCTCATCGCAAGATTAAATCGTGTTGTTTGATCAGTCATTCACTGTCTCCTCAAGTGCGCCCATCAATTGCTCCTTAGCCCTACGGCGATAGGACTCTGCATAGGCAGCAGAGCGCGCTCTTAGAATTGGATCTTCGGTTGCATTAACACCGCTAGGTAATATCAAGGGATCAAAATTGAGCGCATGGCAGTTACCCGATAGTTGCGGTTGCCAATGCGTTATGAAGATCCCTCCAGCATCTACCTTCGCGCGATTACTGGGCCAGAGTTTGGCTGGATTATTTTCATCATCTTCTTGCTTGGCAAATATAAACTGCCAATTGAAACGTACAGCCCCTTTCTCTAATCGAGTTGCAAATTCTTGCTGTAGCGCGTCTTTGCCAGTGTAAGGATTTTTACTTTCTTCATTTAATGGCAGCATTTTCCAGCGAATAGCCTGACGCTGCGCTTTTTCATCAACCAAATAAAACGCATTAATACTATGATAAGTCTCAAGGGCAAAGCTCGGGCTTGGCGTGTAACTCGCTTTCCAAGCCAAAAAATCCGAACTCTCTGGATGCTTAGCAAAAAAGTCTTTTACTGCCTCTTTACCCTGCTTCAGAGCAACAATTTGCTGATAAAAATCATGGGGATTTGTTACCGCCATCACTGGAGGCGTATTCATCGCAATATTCCAACGCTCAGCACCGGTTACGAAGCTCAGCGCGAAACTCCTTACCGGTGCAGTCAACTCAGCAGCGTGCGGATTATTTCCAGCAATGGACAATCGGCCAATAAATGGATGCGTACCGGCTTTAAAAACTGTTGCGTTTGAGTACTGAGATAGCCGTCCATTCGATTTAAATTCTCCTGACACACAAATCCCTTTTGCGTGTGCCCGGCGAAACCCAGGGAAGTGGTTTTGCCCTTGTTGCAAATCGACAAATTGCTGGGCGGTGACTTGCTCGGTTTGCGCTTGTGTTAATGGTGAAAGTAACAACGCAACAGCAAGACTCGCAAAATAAAACCCCTTTTCTAACAAGGATACAGATGTGTATTTCACAAAACAGCTCCTAAGTTAAGCCAGTTTTCCGAATTAGTGACTTATATACAGCGCAAACTGGTCGTGAATAACTAATGCCATCAATAGACCTGCAGTACGAACGTTTCCTTTCATTTATTTTGATTGTAATCCTGATGTTTACGCTATGCTTTGTTATCTACCCGCCTATCATTATTTAGCTTGGGCCTATTTAACAGCACGGCGAAATTGCTTAAGCGGAGTAAATACTGTACTCTTGCCCGCCGCCCAATACAGAGTACAAAATCATGAGCTTTAGCCACTTAGGTTTAGCCCCAGAAATAAATCAAGCCGTTGTCGAACAAGGTTACGACAAACCGACTCCGATTCAAGAGCAAGCCATTCCTGCTATTTTAGAAGGCAGAGACGTGATGGCTGCGGCGCAAACGGGAACAGGTAAAACAGCGGGCTTTACATTACCTTTGTTGCAAAAGCTGATTGCTGGTACTAAGCCTCGTGCGAACAATGTACGCGCGTTAATTCTAACGCCGACCAGAGAGCTTGCTGACCAAGTATGGCAAAGTGTTGCGCTTTACAGTAAACACCTGCCTATCAGCTCTGAAGTTGTTTACGGCGGTGTGAAGATCAATCCGCAAATGATGAAGCTGCGTAAAGGCATTGATGTTTTAGTGGCAACACCTGGGCGATTACTCGACCTTTACCAGCAGAATGCTGTCAAATTTGATGACCTTGAAGTACTGGTATTGGATGAAGCCGACCGTATGCTAGACATGGGCTTTATTCACGATATCAAGCGCATCATCAAAGTATTGCCAAGCTGCAGACAAAACTTGATGTTCTCTGCCACTTTCTCTGAAGAGATTAGAGCATTGGCAAAAGGGCTAATTCATGATCCAGTAGAGATTTCTGTGGCACCAGCAAACAGCACAGCAAAAAGCGTGACTCAATGGGTATACCCGGTAGACAAAAGTAAACGTACGAGCTTACTCAAGCATTTAGTGCAAACGCATGATTGGCAACAAGTGTTGGTATTCACCCGCACAAAACACGGTGCCAACCGCTTGGTTAAGGATCTAGAAAAAGACAAGATCAATGCCGCAGCAATCCATGGTAATAAAAGCCAAAGCGCTCGCATGAAAGCCCTTGCTGGCTTTAAAAATGGTGAAGTACGTGTACTTGTTGCTACTGATATTGTGGCAAGGGGCTTGGATATTCAAGAGCTGCCTCATGTCGTGAACTTTGACCTGCCAAATGTTTACGAAGATTATGTTCACCGTATCGGCAGAACAGGCCGTGCTGGTGCGACAGGTGAAGCTATCTCGTTTGTTACCCAAGAGACAGCAAGCGATTTATTTGGCATTGAGCGATTAATTCAACAGTTGGTGCCACGTAAAGTGGAGCCTGGGTTTGAACCGCAACTTGCCGTACCTGAGTCAAAGTTAGATACGCGCCCAATCAAACCGAAAAAACCAAAGAAACCGAAAAAGCCAAAGGCGGCAGACGCTGAACAAGCACCTTCTGCTCAGCCGAAAAACAAACCTAAGCAAAATTCAGGTCCTCGCAACAATAGGCCAAGTGGCAACGGCAAGCCTGCTGGTAACAACAATAGCAACCGCAGACGTCGCCCATCATCACCTGCAAACAAGCCAAAGAGCCAACACTCTGGAGAAAAACGTACACCACGTCAGAAGCCCACTTCTGGCAATTAATGGTGTAAGCAGGTGTAATAGCATTTGCAACACCTTCTCCTAAGCTAAAAAGGCTGTTAATCGTAACAGCCTTTTTTCGTCAAAGGAGCTAGACAATGAATATCTTGAAATTGATACTGTTCACATTGTTTGGTAGTACATTTTTAGCGCACGCTGGTACGCAATATGTGACCCAAGCTGCGAGCAATATCACAGAAACCTCCGCTCAATTAAACGGCTATTCCGCCTCTACTATTGGTTTAAGTGGAGAAACGTTTGATTATGGCCCAACCACTAACTACGGCTACAGCGTACTCGCAACACCGGCTGGCGTGAATGGCCCGGTTAGCGCACAAATAGCGAACCTAGAGTGCGGCAGCGAATATCATTTCCGTTTTCGAGGAGATCCAAAGCCACCTCGCACCACCATTCAAGGGGAAGACCTAACCTTCACTACAGCCCCATGTGGCCCGACGATTTTTACTAATGTGTCGTTTGAAACGGGCGGACAATATTACTTCGTTGCAGAAAACAATGGCGGTAATACAGTAAACGCCAATCGTATTGCGATTGGCCCTTGGGAACGGTTTAATCTTATCGATGTCAACGGCGGTAACCTGTTTGATGGCGACACCATTCACATTCAAACAGCCACTGGCTATTACTTTGTTGCAGAGCAAGGTGGGGGCGCTGAGTTAAATGCTAATCGAACGGTGGCTTCTATTTGGGAAACCTTCACGATTGAGTTGCCGAATAATCCCGGTGCTTTGATCCAAAATGGCGATAAAGTGGCGCTTAAGTCAATCAATGGTCACTATATCCAAGCCGCAGGTAATGGTGGCGCGGGAGCCAATGTGCATCCTACCGTCATAGGCTGTAATGCCACTTACCCCTGTTCATGGGAAATGTTTAAGATTATTTTTTAACGCACTTGGCCGTGATAAAAAATTTTATCACGGCCTTACACGCGCTATCCATTCGAGTCATGTTATAATTGCTGTTTTAGAACTACAGAGACAGCGACTTTGACTCAGCCACTTTTTTCAAGTACCTCACTTTCCAGCGCCTTACTCGATAACCTCGCGTCATTGGGGTATCACACCATGACTGACATTCAAGCACAAACCTTACCGCTTATCTTGGCGGGTAAAGATGTCATTGGCCAAGGTAAAACAGGCTCAGGTAAAACCGCCGCTTTCTCTTTAGGACTATTGCATAATTTAAATGTAAAACGCTTTCGTGTGCAGGCGCTTGTGGTATGCCCAACTCGAGAGCTTGCCGATCAGGTGGCGGTTGAAATTCGCAAGCTTGCCCGTGCTGTTCATAACATCAAAGTGTTAGCGCTGTGCGGTGGCGCGCCTATGGGTCCACAAATTGGCTCTCTTGAACACGGTGCGCACATCATTGTGGGCACGCCAGGGCGTATTGAAGAGCACCTGCGCAAAGGCCGTTTGTCGCTAGATGAAGTGAATACCTTTGTACTGGATGAAGCGGATCGCATGTTGGAGATGGGTTTTGAAGAGTCACTACAGTGCATCATAGATCACTGCCCTACAGCACGCCGAAATCTGTTATTTAGTGCAACTTACCCACCAAAAATAGAGCAGCTCGCGCAGCACATCATGAAAGATGCTGCCAAAGTCACGGTTGAAGCGACACATGATGATAGCTCAATTGAACAGTATTTTTACGAAGTCGACAATAACGATGCAAGATTGCCTGCGGTACAAAAGCTGTTAATGCAATTTCAACCAAACTCAGCGGTTATCTTCTGCAACACCAAGGCAGAGTGCCAGAACGTATGCGACAGCCTGTATAGCCTAGGTTTTGATGCGGCTGCACTTCACGGTGACTTAGAGCAAAAAGACCGTGACCGCACATTGGTTCGTTTTGCGAATAAGAGCGTGACCATTTTATTGGCAACGGATGTCGCAGCCCGGGGTATCGACGTCGATCACGTAGATATGGTGATCAACTACCATATCGCCCATGACCCAGAAGTACATGTTCACCGCGTTGGCAGAACTGGACGTGCAGGCAATAAAGGTGTGGCATGCTCTTTAATGAGTTATAAAGAATCGCATAAAGTAAATGCCCTCGAAGACTATTTAGGTAAGACCATTGAGCCCAATACCCTGCCAAGCGACCAAGTGTTAAATAACAAAATTAACCGAGCGCCGATGGTAACCATTCAAATCGACGGCGGTAAAAAAGCAAAATTAAGACCAGGTGATATCTTAGGTGCACTGACCTCAAATCAAGCGTTAAAAGGTGACCAAATCGGCAAAATAAAAGTCACCGCGATGTCATCATACGTTGCGGTTGAGCGCAGTATTGCCAACGTGGCACTTAAAACAATCTCAGAAGGAAAAATGAAAGGCCGTAACTTTAGAGCTCGCAAAGTAACAAAGTAACAGGTCACTCTCCCCTCTCTATGGTGGTCAATTTTCCCCTGACCACCACGACTTTAGATTATCTATACAATTACTCGCCTATTTATAACCTATTTCCACCACAGGGGTTTAAATCTACACCATGACCCCAAGGTCTTAGTTAAGCAAACACTTTAAAGGAGTTTATCTATGAAGACCTTAATCATTGGTGCCAGTGGTCAAATTGGAAAAATGACGACAAAGAAAATGCTGGAACAAGGCCATGACGTCGTGGCGTTAGTGCGCAATAAAAGCAAGCTAGCTGATCTTCAATCTGAGCAACTTACTATCATTGAGCAAGACCTTGAAGGCGATTTTAGCTCAGCCTTTGGCAACGTCGAGCAGGTAATATTTAGCGCAGGCTCTGGTGGAGAGACTGGTGCGGATAAAACCCTACTTATTGATTTGTGGGCCGCCATTAAAGCAATTAACTATGCTGTGAAAGCAAACGTTAAGCATTTTATTATGGTCAGCTCTATTGGCGCCGACGATCCTGATAACATTGAAAGTGAAATCAAACCGTACTTGGTAGCCAAACACATGGCTGACCAACACCTACAGAAAAGTATTGTAAACTACACCATCGTCCGACCGGGTGCGTTACAAAATGAGCCTGCAACCGGCGGGTTCTCCACTTCACGCCCTGCAAATAGAGAAGATGCCGTAATAAGTCGAGAGAATGTCGCAGACGCGCTAGCTTACCTTGCCACTCAACATCCTCAGAACCTAACATTTGAGCTATTTAACGGCAAGCAGTCAGTCGAACAAACGCTGTGCTAATAGAGTAACTATGTCTCGGGGTTTAACGCCTCGGGGCAAACTTAGGTGCTTTATTTGGCTAAGTGTTGAGAATATTTACCGCTACATCGACATAAAAAGCTTGCTTTAAAAAATGCAATTCTATATTATCCCTCTCTTGCTTTAACTTCCTCTCAAAATAAAGCAAACCTCAAGTAATGCCTCCTTGCCTTGATCCAGTAAGTCCGCATAAAAAATACAAGTAGAGCTTAATATAGTCAGGCGAAATCAAGCCAATTACGAAAATTGGTATAAGCTGTCATGCCCGTCTCGGGTCGTTGCGAGGACAGTGTCTTCTGTTCGCTAAACTGTAATGAAGCTCATCTACTATCAAAAGCATCAGCTAATTTGCTGTGCATTATAAAAGTGAGTTTTATTATGTCATATACATATAACGGAACAGAGATCCGTGTTGAGCAACCAATTCGCTCAATTTCGGTGAACAAATCTAAAGTGATCTTTGCTGACGGCACAGGCCGTAAGATCACACAATTCGCCAATGGCGGCGAAGCACGTCAATTTCTGAGCTGGTTAACTTCAGCACATTAATTGAGTGGTAATATAATTGATGTAAAAAATGCCGGATAAAGTCCGGCATTTTTGTATCTTTGTTTGTTAAGCTTAGCAGTAGTAAGCTTCAACAGTCCCTTTTGACTTCAGTAGCAAAGGCTGACCACGACGGTCTAACGCCTTTGGTGATGCTACCTTAATCCAGCCTTCGCTGATGCAGTACTCTTCAACATCCGTGCGCTCTTTTCCGTTGAAACGGATGCCAATATGGTGTTCTAGCACTTCTTTAGCATAATGTGGGCTGCGAGGGTTGATTGAAAGTCTATCTGGTAGTGCTGGTTTTTCAGTTGAATCTGTCATCGTTTTTCTTCAATTATTTAAGCATGCTGTATTGTAGGTAATCCCGTGCGTGCGCTCAATAGCTGAGCGTCCTATATTCGCAATTGAATTAAAAACTGTCCCCCCTAGGCCTAGTGGGATTCTGAAGTTTAGCTAACATTATTACTTAAAAATGCCTTGGCACATTCACCCACGTATCGGCGGCCGAGATTATCTCCACTCAACCACTCTCTCCACAGAAAACTTGTTATAACACCTTTACCATAAAATACTTACAGCCATCTTTAGGGTAATGCTCTTGGATCCATTGAGTCTCGTAGCCATGCTTTTCATAAAACGGCATTGCCTGAAAATTTAAGGTATCGAGTAAGCATTTCACGCACCCTCTTTGTTTGGCTGCCGCTTCTAGGCTTTCTAGTATCTGTGAGCCGATATTTTGACCTCTAAGTGTCTCAGAAACCCACAAAGTATCTAGCAACAACCAGTTACCAAAAGTACGCGCGGCTGCACCTGCAACAACCTCTCCAGACTCATCCTTTACTTCAACCGCCAATGGAAGGCGCTCTGTGACCTCCCAATTCGCCCAGTTAAACTCGCTAATTTTACTACTTAAAAAATCGACAAATTGTTGATCAGGATTTTCTACTACGGATATTTTCACAGCTACGCTCCGGTTGACTTCGTTGAACTAAGGTAATTGTTGTTCGTTTTAGTATTGTCACCTATCATAGCCAACAAAATACCTATAAAGGAATCATCTATGATGAAATCAAAATCTAGCATTGGAAGCTCAATTGTATCTATTATCGTGATTGGCATTGTGTTACTTTTTTCCATCACATCTTGCACAAATCCAAGCACACCCGCAGGACATGAAGGCTATGTTTTTGAGCAACCGAGATTTTTTGGTTCTGGTGGTTACCAAGGTAGCTTAGTAGGTCCGAGCAACTATGGTTTTTCCCCGCTCAGAAATCAAGTCGTCAATATCGATATGCGCCCAAACACTTATACAGAACGCTTTGAGATCTTAGCCAAAGATGACTTGAACATCAGTTTTGATTTTCATGCAGTCATTGCAATTAAGCCAGACACAGTAAAAGATGTCGTTGAAAATTATGGTGCAGAGAATTGGTATCAGCGTTTTGTTCGCGAAACTTTCAGAACCTATGTTCGCGACGAAGTCCAACAATACGATAGTGGCGCATTAAAAAGCAAACGCGAACAAATTGCTGAAATCGTAACAAAGCGCTTAAAAGGCTACCTATAGTCAGCGCCATTTGATATCAAACAAGTGGTGATCGGTAACATTAATTATCCAGATATTGTAGCCAATGCTGTAGAAAAGAAACTCGCTGCGCAACAGCTGCTAGCAGAAAAAGAGACTCAAAAGGCCATTGCTAAAAAAGATGCTGAAATTCGGATTGAAGAAGCAAAAGGTATCGCTGAAGCGCAAAAGATCATCAACGCCACACTTACTGCAAACTACTTACAACATGAAGCGATAAATGCGCAGCTAAAAATGGCAGAATCTCCCAACCATACAACGGTTTATATTCCGGTTGGCACCAACGGCATTCCACTGGTTAAAGAGAGTCGATAACAAAGTACCAATAATTCGTTTGGGTTGGGAGTAACAATAGCGAGAAGGCCTGTTGTTGCTCTCAACCTAGGTTATTAAATAAACTCTTTTTCTGTTGCATTTACCAGCTGTTGAAATGCGCGAGTACTGCCGAGGAGCTCTCGCTTTACCTTATTCCACTGTGCATTGTGGTGACCAAACCTTAATTGCCATTCGCGCTTTTCGTCCACACTTAAAGGGTGCAGCTTTGCGCCCAAGGCCATGAGCTCGCGCTCACAGTGTTTTTGCAGTTGCTCTATCTGCGCAATATGAGTATGAAATGTTTGCTTACCCGCGTCCTCGATTTCCCCTTTTAAGCGCAGCGGTAAACCATCTAACCAATGCTGATTTGCGACGGTCACCCAAGCATCGGGAACACTTTCGAGTAAAGCTATCTGCCCTATCTCGTTTTTTAGCAGATCAGGACCTGAAAACAAGCCAACAACGCTAGGGTCAATAACCTCTATATGTTCTGTTCTTGCCATTTTGGCCACTTGTGCCCAAGGCACATCAATAACATTTGCCGACGTCATACTGTAAAAATGACTCAAAACCTTAGAAGCAGGTACTCTTAGCACTACTCCTTTAAGTTTTTCAGGCAAATTAATCAAGCGGTTGAACTGCTTTGTGCTTGTTAGGGTGCGACCTCCAACGAGATGATGCATTAAGATATTCAGTTTTCCTTGTTCACTAATAGGCTTAATAACAAGTGACTGCCATTGTGGCGAACAAATTAGATTGAGAAACGCGCGATTTGAGCTCGCCCAAAATGGGATATTAAGGATATCTAGCACAGGTAACGCCCGAGACAGATTTGACACAGAGATAAGTGCGGCCCCCACATGTCCCCGAGTCACTGCCGCCATTAACTCGCGGCCACTTCCAAGCGCGCCACTATGGTGAACATCAACATAGATTTTACCGCGAGTCATAGACTCAACATTCTCCTTAAGCACTTGATGCATGTGCGGGATAAAGTCACTTTGATCCGCAGGGTATGGGGAAGCTAATCTTAAAATATGGAGGGCAGCACTGCGCTTAGCCATTTCTTGTTCTCGTTCATCTTCTGAGAATAAATTTAGTGCAAGTACTTGGCTAACCGGAAATGAAGCACTCAAACATGCCGCTAGTGAAGCTTCAAGAAATTGACGTCTACTCTTAGACATGGGAGTACAACCTAAATTCCATACCTCAATTAAAGATAGCTGAGTCGATCACTATTTCAATAAGCTTAGATGTAAACCCAAATCAAAAACACAAAAAGCTCACTTGTATTTAACAAAATTTATACTAGTCTATCTTGGATTCACCACAAGGAGTGTACTGCTAGTTTATTCATCAAAAGCGATAGCTTTACTATCATTACTTTTGTCTCGCTGGGTGTTTTCTTAAAACAAAGCAAATTTAACGCAGTAATCACGTTCATATCGATTAATAAAAGGAGATTAACGATGAACAGAAGAAATGCACTAATCTGTGTTGCCTTGGGATTTTGTGCCCACTTATCCGCCAAGACACCTCAACCAACCCTTTCGATCAACACTAACCTTGATTATGACGGCCTCATTACAACACCGAATGGAAAGGCTTATTTTGGTCAGCAATGGTTTGAAAATGCCAGTGAAGTCACTTTGTACCCAAAAAATGGCAACAGCGCGCTTTGGACATTAACATTAACCTATTCTGATGGCAGACCGGCCGTTGGTAAAACCATTACTATAAATTCAACTTATAACACGCTCACCACATCAAGTTGGCGAGATAAAAATACCATGGCAAACCGCTTTCCGAGTGGTTCAAGAGCAACGGTAATTCAAAGAATAGACCAAGGGCTGTTCCGATTACGTGCTCCTTACGAAGCTTCAAGTCTAGTGACCGATGCTAATGGCCAAGTGAAAGTTACCGTAAATAACTTCCATAGCTGCGGTAATGAACAACAGCCAGGTTCTGATAAGTTAACAGCCTCAACTGGTAACTTGCAGGCTCAGCTAATTGTAAAATGCGCAGTAACAGGCTTAGTCAACATTCCAGACCGCGCAAGTGAGGGGCTTACTACAGCTGGTTTAGTTGGCCGCTACTTACACCCAGACTTGCTAAGTGCTTTACAAAATTTAGGACAAGCTTGGAAAAACGTACAAAACAAACCTATCGGGATGCCAAATTATCTCACAATAACGGGAGCAACCATGCGCTGGGGTGGAATAAATCCTCCTCATTTTACGCACAAGTTTGGTGGTACAGTAGATATTCGTCCGATAGGAACATCATCAGGCCCGGTTAGCGTTGGTGACGCACACTACCATCGCCAAGCCACACAGACTATAGTTGACGCTTTGGTACAATTAGGCGCAACTAAAATTATCTTTGCCGATAATTTGAAAGGCGTTACAGATGTTAAATCAAATCATAAGAATCACCTACATGTCAGCTTCTTAACTGAACCTTTAGAACCTTGGCTTGCTCCTAATGATAACGAGCTTGATCGCGAAGGTGAAGCTTGGCATGACTACAGCAATATCTACGATACTAGCTATTTCGTGCCTCAAGTTAAATCGTTACAGGTTACCGACTTTCATTTTGAATTAGGAAAGTAATGACGAATATCGCTTGGCTAATTTATCTCGCTATCTTTAGCATTTCGGCAAGCTTTGATTTATTAAGCTGCGAGCTCGCTATGTCTAGCGATAAAGTAGCCTTAGCACCCTCTACTGAGCGGCCAGAGTGCCGCTTTGAACAATCAGACAATAATGAGTTAAAGCCAACATCGTTGCCGCACACGCGTTTTATTCCACCAAACTATCCAGATGCTGCAATACCTCTCAATTTCGATAGGGTTCAGTCAGCCTGTAAACTTAAGAGTGACACCATCCATTGCCAGTTTGCTGACCGACAAGGCGCTTTGCCTTTAGCTACTAAATATCAACGAGGTCGGTTAAGCTATGATCAGTGGCGCGTAGACAATGAATATTTTATTGGATGGACCTCGCACGACCCAGAAAGACCTGTCGGATTTATGGTACTTTCCAGCACCAAACCCGCCTATTGGTTACCTGTGGAAGATGCTTGTAAAGCAAGACTCAGCACACGAGTCGTGACGCTTAATAGCAAAGAGAATCTCTGTTTGAATCACCAGGGTACTTGGCAACGCAGTAACACACAGTCACTACCTGCGCCTTGTGAAAACCCATACACTGTTGCTACCGATAAAAATGGGGTGTGGGCTTTACAGCTAAACAATGAAAATCAAAGTTGGAATATTTGCCACTTTGATCACGCATTACAACTGGTGAAAGCATATCAATATCAACTTGATTTACCGCGTTCGCTAGCGCCATACAAGCTTGTACCTACATCTTTTTCTCAGGTTACCGCCTTATTCGGCGAATATGACAATGCACCAGCATACGCATTTGATATTAGCGCTGTTGAACCGATGTTTCTATCAGCCTTCCCGAGTTCTATAAGGCGCTTCACAGTACCTCTTGCATCAGCGAAATATCGTTTAAAAGAAATGACTCACGTTAATTCTTCGTTAGCAGCTAAGTAGTCAATATCAACTAATTCGATGATGTACCAATTACCAGAGTAGGAATAAAACTCTTTATTCCTACTCTAAGGGTCAAATTGAACTATATTGGCATGCCGATCTAAAAGCTGAGTTGATTTAGAATTGAGATTGTCATACCAAAGCCATACTGCTCAGGTCCATCCAACCGAACCTTCATTGTTTTACAACTCCCGCCAGTGCTGATCCGCTTCGTAATATAGTACCTAGTACCAAAATCACTCCCTGAAAAACTGCCGCAAGATACGCTAAGCTTAGCGTCTTTACTCGCATACCCTGAAACATCAAAAATTAGCTCCTGACCAAAATCACCATCAACCGGTATCGTCATTTCATAACCCACAATATACTTCACTAACCTATATTTACCCTCACTTCCATATTTTTCGTATCGAGTCGCATGGATTGGCTCGAAGAAGTAATTAAGCAATTCATACCTTGCTCCACCCACATAGATAGGCTCTATATTCGTTATATTGTTTTGATTTGATTGTTCGGGTAGATACAAATTATTAGGCTTGGCACAAGTTTGGAACCCTGCCAAAACCAGTAACGTTCCAAAAATAAATCTCGACAATTTTGCTTTCATTAAATGATTCCTTTTAGTTATTAAATTTCTACTTCTTTGTTATGCCTAATACTGGCAATAGACTTTTAAATAATTTTTATATGACAGGAAAATTTGATAACAGCTAAATAGAGAACAATAGCGTTCAGCTCTAGCCCCAAAAAAAAGAACGTTCCAAACAAAGGTAAATGTTAACATTTTCATTACCTCTGTCAACTAGGAAGTAATTGGTAGTCACCAAAACTCAAAATATAAAAAATTCAATTTTCACATTCTCTGCACTTTTGCCTGCCAATTTTAAAACTCGAATCACAATAAGGTTTGGAATAACGATGAACAACGCGAACTTTCTACGTGCAATAGCACTTGTTACCGCGGTGGCAAGTTTACCAATAGCTGCACAACATAAACCTCTACCACCTCCGCCTCCAGGCCAGCCACAACCGAACTCGGCACTGGATGATGAACTCTCAGAAATTATTACTGCTCGCGGTATTACTGGCAGAGTTGCGGGTGCGCAACAACTGCCGAGGATCTCAGATCCCATTGCTCAGCTCGGCATGCAGTTATTTTTTAGCAAAGCCCTTGGGGGAGAAAAATCAGTCGCCTGTGCGAGCTGTCACGATCCAAGGCTCGGTGGTGCCGATGGCCTTTCGTTGCCAATAGGTACAAACGCAGTAGAAAGTGATGTGATAGGCCCAGGTCGTCAAGCAGTCAACGATGACATCAATATTCCACGTAACTCTCCCACCATTTTTAATACCGGATTTGCCAACAACGCTTTATTTTGGGACGGTCGTGTTCAACGTGTGACTATCACTGACGACCAGGGCGATGAAAGCAGTTTTATCAGTACGCCTGATTCAGGCTTTAACCAACCAGATGTAAACGCGGCAGATTCACTAGTTGCAACCCTGTCTCGCTTTCCTGTCACCTCTCGTGAAGAAATGCGTGGAGAGGCTTTCGAAAGTGCCGAAACCAATGAACAAGTTCGCTCACACTTAGCCCAGCGTATTGGCGATTACGGTGAAGAGGCAGGAGGCTTGGCCACTAATGATTGGCTTCAAGCCTTTAGAGAAGCATTCAACTCACAAGCTGACGCGCAAACCTTAATTACCTTTGATAGTATTGCCTTTGCGCTCGGCCAGTATCAAGCGTCATTTGTGATGGTGGATACCGATTGGCATCGCTATGCCCGTGGTGACCGTGGCGCACTTAACGATCAACAAAAACGTGGTGCTAAACTCTTTTTTACTCCAGTAGCTGAAGGCGGTGCAGGATGTGTTGGGTGCCACAGTGGTGAACGTTTCACTAACGATGGTTTCTTTAACCTCGCCTTTCCACAGTATGGTATTGGTACACAAGATAATCAGGCCGATATCGGACGCGCTGCAATTGACCCCTCGCCTCGCAACCAATTTGCGTTTAGAGTCCCGAGCTTAATCAATGTTGCTCTGACTGCGCCATATGGTCACGCAGGAGCCTACGAGTCGTTAGAACAGGTGGTCAATCATTACTCAAATCCTGAGCAAACCGTCGAGCAATTTTTTCAACGTGGTGGTGCTTGTGGATTAAAGCAGTTTTCCTTAACCGCTCAGTGTGACACACTAAACCTACAAGCGAGAGAAAATAGTGAAGCGGCGTTAACGTTACTGCGCCAATCTCCCTTTGTTGCCGCCAATTTAGCGCCACAACAAAAGCAGGATCTCGTTGCGTTTTTACATGCCTTGACAGACAAGTGTGCAAAAGACCAACAGTGCGTAAGAAGATGGGTGCCAAACCGTCGCACACCAGACCCTGATAATTTACGCTTGCATGCACAACGTTAACCGGTGGAATAACAACAACCATGAAAATGACCATTCGCGTCAAACTATTGCTGATAATTTTGATAGCCAACACCACATTGGTGCTGGCTATCTATATCGCCAATAAATTAGCGTTTGAAAAGAGCTTTACGGCCTATCTTGAAAATACCTCTCGGGCACAGCTCAAAAATGTGGTAACGCAAGTTGCTGAGACTTACGCACGCCATGGTTCTTTGGACTGGGTGTATCGAGGCTCAGAGGATTGGGACAGCATAGTACGTAGCTTCTATGGTCTTTCTGAGGATGAGCGCCCACGAGACAGGCAACATTCTCGTCCACCACCAAGGCATCGTGAAAGAGGCGACGGAGGGCCAAGAAGACGTGACGGCCCCCCACCGCGTTTTGACAATAAAAAACGCCTGCTGATCAAAGACGCACAAGGCAATATTATTATGGGCACACCGAAAAGTAAGCAGACTTCGCTGTGGTTCCCAGTCTATCAAAGCGACCATTTGGCGAAGCCTAAACGCGAACAGATTATCGCCTACTTAGGTGTCGAGCAAAGTGGCTTGATACGCAATGACTTCGACCAATTGTTTGCAGAGCAACAACGTAAACAGTTCATCATCATTGCGCTTGTCGCCCTGTTGGTTACTTTAGTGATTGCCGTGCCTTTTAGTAAATATATGGTCAACCCAATCGTGTTGTTGCGCCGCAATGCAAAAACACTGACACAAGGAAATTACGATGCTCGCGTCGATATCGCGAGTAAAGACGAACTCGGTTTGCTTGCCAGAGATATGAACCGTTTGGCAGACACATTAGCACAGAACCAAATAGCTAGGCAGCAATGGATAGCGGATATTTCGCACGAGCTACGCACGCCGATTGCCGTGATCCGCGCGGAACTTGAGGGAATGATTGATGGCATTATCGCAAGCGATCCTGAACAACTTATGTCCCTTAATGAAGAGATCCAACGATTGACTCGGCTAGTGGACGATTTACATCAACTATCGCTGTCAGACCGCGGTGCACTTACTTACAACATGGATAACGAAAACCTTTACGACCTGCTCTCACGCACGTTTGCGAAAAGTAGTCACCAAATTGAAAAGCACCATCTTGCTTATTCCTTGCAATGCGACGAACATATTACCTTAGAATGTGACGAGCAGCGCCTTGGACAGCTATTCGACAACTTACTGCAAAACACCTTGCGTTACACAGACTCCTCAGTTGAACAACCGGGAAATCTCGATGTAAAAGTCATACAACGACAAGATAAAACGATAATTTACTGGCAGGACAGCGCACCTTCTGTACCACAAGAACAGCTAAACAAACTATTTGATAGGCTCTATCGAGTAGAGGAAGCGCGGAGTAGAAAAACGGGTGGCTCTGGCCTTGGTTTAGCCATTTGCCAAAGTATTGTTGCTGCCCACAACGGAAAAATCACTGCGGACTTGAGCGAACTGGGTGGTCTCGCTATTATTATTGAACTGAAATAATAATGAGTTTCCCCCGTGCCAAACAAACATATTTTAATTGTCGAAGATGAACCAAAACTTGCCGATATTTTAAGTAAGTATTTGGCTCAAGCCGAGTATACCAGCCATTGTGTTCATGATGGCGCTTTAGCTGAAGAGGCTTTTAAACAACAGCAACCCGCCCTTATCTTACTCGACCTCATGCTGCCTAATCTTGACGGTATCGAAATTTGCAAGCGGATCAGAACTTATTCTAACGTGCCAATTGTCATGATCACCGCCAAAGTAGAAGAAATCGATCGTCTCCTTGGTCTTGAAGTGGGTGCTGATGATTATGTGTGTAAACCTTATAGTCCAAAAGAAGTCGTCGCAAGGGTGAAAGCGATTTTAAGACGCGTGACGCTAAATGAGCGCGGCACAGTGTCAGAAACCGAGAGCAAACTTAAATTGGACGAAGAGAGCTTGTTTGTCTCCTTCCTTGACGCGAGAGCGACACTCACTTATGTCGAGTTTATGCTCTTAAAGGCAATGTACGGACACCCATGCCGAATTTATAGCCGCGACTTATTGATGGATCACATCTACGATGACAGCCACATTGTTAGCGACAGAACCATAGATAGCCATATTAAAAATATTCGTAAAAAACTGCAAAGCATCGCGCCTAAATACGACTTTATCCACTCTATTTACGGAGCGGGATATAAGTTTGAGGCGCAGGAACGTAATTCCTAGTCTCTAACCTACAATGAGAGTTGGGTTATACACTAATCCAACTCTCACCTAAGGCTTAATTCACCGCTACACCCCATTCCCTTTTATTGGTAAACTCCAAAAAATAACTAATAATTATAAAAAGGAATGGGCATGAAAAGGCTTGCTTTGGCAGTCATAATCACATTAACAGGCTGCAGTAATAGTAATGTTGTAGAGCGAATAAAATCTGAGTCTTCCGCGGTAAAACATAGCTCTGTAGAAGGGTATGAAGATAGATATTCCAACATCTACAATAAGTTTAAAGATTATCCCGTGACCTGCGAAGAAAACTGCTATCCAGTCACCCAACAAATTCAATGTCAGTCCGAAATGCAAGATTGCACGTACGTTGGCAACAACCCCACTCTCTCGCTCAATACCGGCTTTGCTATCCAATGGCTCGGACATGCGAGTTTTAAAGTCAACACCAAAGATGGGCAACAGTTTTTGTTTGACCCCGTCACGGCTCAATTTGACTGGCCTGTAAACTGGGCATTTCGCCTCTCAGAAGGGTTTAATCGCAAGCAACCTGCACAGCTCAGTCAAACAGAGTTACAGCAAACCAATGCGGTTATGTACTCCCACATTCATTACGATCATTTTAACAAGAGCGATATCGAAGCGATTGGTACTGGACCAAATTACCTCACCCCGCTTGGATTTGCAGAGCACTTTCCTGAAGATGGATACAAAGTTTCTGAAATGGAGTGGTATTCAAGCAAACAACTTGGTGAAGTAACCGCACACTTTGTGCCTGCAAATCACTTCAGCAGCCGTATTTGGGTGCCGTTTTTATACGAAGATCATGGCGCTGCACTATGGGGTGGCTGGATATTAGAACACCAAGGCAAGACTCTATTTTTTGCTGGAGATACTGGATATTCACCGCACTTTAAAGACATTCAAGAAAAATACGGTGATATTGATGTGTGCCTACTTCCAATTGCCTCATACTACAGCGAAGAACATCCTGATTGGTATCGTAAAGTACACACCACACCAGAAGATGCACTGACTGCCGCAAAAGAGCTGGGCTGCAAGGTTATGGTGCCGTGGGGCTACGGTAATGCTAGTTGGAAAATGGGAGATAAAACTTCGCATTCAGCGCTTTTCCGCTTACTGCATATGCAACAAGTGCTAAAAGCCCAAACGCCACTGTATATTTTAAATGAAGGTGATTCAGTGCACCTATAACCTTATGCTAGCGCACCAAGTCTCTAATTGATTTGGTGCGTTATAAAGCCTCCTATTTTCTAGCTTTTCTCAGTGATGGTTAATTATGCTTTTTATTGGCTAAAAAGTGGTATAGATGACAACAAAAAACAATTAATAAAAACAGATACAACAAGTAGTTATAAGGCCTATTCCGGTTTTGTTCAGGTTAATGTGTTATAATTACAAAGTGTTAATTCAAGGAGGCACCATACCCGAGTGAGCAGAGCCAAACTAAGTCAAGACGAAAGCTTATCTTTTAAAATCAACTATCAACTCCTTCCCAAAGAGACAAACCAACTCGACCTGTATTTTTCAATCCCAACCGATATGGGGATTAATACCAACACGTTGAACGAAGTAGACTACTTTAATGCCAATATAAAAAGCCACAGTGCATATTACTCGGAACAGCTCCACCTCCCCTTGGTACGTAGCCGCTTTATCAGCCAAAGCAAAGGTCAAAAAACGGATTACCGCGTTAATCTAAATCTATTTTGCTACCAGATCCGCATTGCGCTAGATGCCGATGTAAAGCAGACATTGAAGCTAAAAGAGGCTGATGAGTTTTATCCAGCCGCACAATTATTGGTGGAAGAAACCGAACGCCTATTGAAGAAGCTCAGGCGTTACACGCCGCCAGATAATAAGCTTAAGCCTTACTATCAAAACGCAGATAACTACCTCAGCTGGCATACTGAGCAAGCGTTTTTGAAACTCCTCTCCAGCGGGCCGAAGTCAAGCGATTTTAGTCATGAGCGAAGCTGTATTGTTAGTTTCTGTCAACGAGAAAGCCAATACCGCGAGGAGCAGAGCTACAACTCGCAAGTCACGTTGGACGACCCAAACCGCATTACCAATAAAATGAAATTGCTTGAAAGACTCATCGAATATGGCGTTGTTTTTAACAAACAAACCATCGACTTAAGTACCAATCTAAAGCGTTTAGTTCGCGGTGTGGTTACTGGTATTATCATGGCCTTCGTGATGTTTATTGTGCTCAACGCCCGCTCTAACTTTCAAGAAGTCACCGTCGCCCTTATCGCTTTGCTTGGGGTAATTTATGGCCTTAGAGAAACATTCAAAGAAGACTTAACCCAGTGGGCATGGCGTCATATTCAACGCGGCCGGCCAAAGTGGCGCAACAAGTTTAAAAACTCAGTGACGGACGCTATCGTTTGTACACAAACGATATGGCTGGAACATATTCGTAAAAAAGACCTACCAGAAGACGTTGATAAGCTGCTAAAGAAGCGTCGACAGCAAAATAAACAAGCTGCGCATCTTCTGCATTTTTGCTGTAAAAACCAAGTGCATATTGATGAGTTTTTACCCGGTTACGAAGAAGTACAACAACGTATCACCTTTAACATGAGTTCGTTTGTACGCTATCTAAAAAAAGGCGCAGGAAAGCTTTATAGCCTTGAAGGGAAAAAGGTCTCTAAAAAGTCAGTTGAACGTCGCTATCAAATCAACTTGGTAATGCGGTTTAAATCTTCTCAGGGAATACAGTTAGAAAGATATAAACTCACCATGAATCGTTCTGAAATCGTCGCCATAGAGCTTATGGCAAGCGATTCCGTGTATATTGAAAACAACGCTTAAGCACAGATGCAGTTTCATATAACCACCGACAAAACGGATTGGAAGCAGGTTTATCCTGCACTCCAATCCTAAATCCAGTGATGCGGCTACTCAAAAGATGTTAATGTGCTTTCTTTGGTCCGTAACGAACCATGTCTTTGCCGTTTTCATACACGTCTTGAGATACCCAACGACCCAACAACAATTGGTGTTTATCATCCAAAATCGCAATAAATGGTCTACCATCGCTGTTGTTCGTTGCCAGCGCCACACCAGCCACGTTTTGTAACCCTAAGCCACCGTTATCAATTAGCAACAAAAAAGCTTCCAGCTCGTCCAAGGTTTCAATGATATCTTTATCGTTGATCATCTCTTTACTCTCACTTACTCAGTATGCAGCGTAGAATACCAGTTCTGTTGAAGTGATTGAACCTGACGCCACAATTACATCCTATTCAAACTATGGCTTAATGCTTCCCATACACACTGTACGGCTTTACTGCGGCCTTGTTTACCTAAACACACTAAATGAATTGGTTGGCGGTCAGGATGTGCGTATTGAGTTAAAATAGGCACCAACTGACCTTGGTTTAATTCCTGTTGAACGTAGTAAGGGTCTCCCATCACAATCCCCTGTCCAAACACCGCCAGTTGCACCATTGCACGGGCATCATCACAATACGCTACGGCATGGGGCTTGATGTTGAACACCTGACCGTTTTGATGGACAAATGGCCATTTGTCCATGGTGGTGCCTTTATTTTTAAATACCAAGCAACGATGACTCAATAAAGCATCGGGAGAGTCAGGCGTGCCGGCTACAGCCAAATACTCCGGACTGGCAAACCAAGCAAAAGATTTTTCACCGATTTTCTTAGCAAGTAATGAAGAATCAGGTAAATGCCCTATTCGGATAGCAATATCTATCTGATTATCGATTAAATCAACAATATCGTCCGTCAAGTTCAGCTCGAAGCGTATATCAGGAAACTGTTTAGAAATATCATGTAGTTTAGCCAGCAAATAGCGCTCAGCCATCAAGGTCGAGCAGCTGATCTTTACCTTACCGCTTGGTGTTAAACGTTGCTGCTCACTTAACTGCTCAGTCTGGCTTAATACTTCCTGTAACTTTTCGGTACTTTTGAGTAATTGGCTGCCGCTTTGGGTCAGTGCCAATTTACGCGTACTGCGCTCTAATAAACGCACATTGAGCTGCTGCTCTAGCTGCGATATGCGCTTACTGACTGACGAGCGTGGTAACTGCACTTTATCGGCAGCGCCCTGAAAACTACCTATAGAGGCCACTAGCCTAAATAAATACAAATTTTCTAATTGCTTGTGTAATTCCATTTCATTGTTTCTCTAAGAGAACTTATCAATTCGTTTTTTATCATCTTATCAGCACGAATTGCAATCACTACAATGTCATTTATACCATCGTATAACGCATAAGGATTTACCATATCATTACCAACCATCTTGATCACTGGCGCAACCGCTGGAATTGGATTTGCAGCTGCCAAGCATTACCTCACCCAAGGCTGGAAAGTCATTTTTACGGGAAGAAACAAAGACAAAATTGCAACGGTCGAAAACCAACTGCTAGCATGCGCAAGCCATCCCTCACAAGTGCTAGGGCTAATCTGTGACAGCAGCGTTCCAGCCCACTTTGAAAGCTTACCAGAGGAGCTAAAAGCACAAGGTATTAAGCTTGACGCGGTGATTTTAAATGCAGGTGTATTCTATCCAAAACCTTTTGCTGACAATGAGCTAAGCGATTTAAATACGACCATGCTTATTAACTTCACAGGCCCTGCAATGCTATTACAACGCTTGTTACCTGTAATGAATAATCCATGTAGTGTTGTTTATGTATCAAGTATTGCGGTACAGCGTGCTTTTGCAGGAGCGGCAAGTTATGCCGCTAGCAAAGCCGCATTTGAGGCGCTTGCAGCGACGCTCAATTTAGAATGGAGTGATCGTGGAGTACGTATTAACCACCTGCGTCCTGGGGTGACTCATACTGAAATCCAAAATAAAGCAGGAATGAGCGAGCAACAAATAGCCGAGCTAAATGCAGGGTTGTCGTCGATTCCATTAGGGCGCATGTTACAAGCAACAGAAATGCTAGCAAGCTTAGACTTTTTAACTGGCGAAGGGTCAACAGCAATGCGCGGTGCGCACATCACTGTTGACGGTGGTTACTGCTTGTAAAAATGTGGGGTCAGTCCGCCGTTGGTTTTACCTCTCTGGGCTGATCCTGCATTTTTTGAAACAGCCAACCAATTCCCACTAGGCATAAGCCTAAACCGATAAAAGACAAGGCTCGCAGCAAGCCTTCAAGATTTGCCATATCGACCACAAAGGCTTTTAAAATAACAATGGCTAGCCCTGCAAAACCGGCGTTAATCAGCACTTTATGCTCTATCCGCTTGGCAACAAAAATCAATACGGTTGAAATCAATAGCCAAACAATTGAATAGGTATATAACTCGGGTTGTTCCATCGGCATCGACAGCACAAGGAAACCCTCATGAAATAAGGCCCGAATTTCACCGTTGATAAATAAGATCCCTAGCAAGGCTATCAGGCCGTATACCAAACGCTTAAATTGCGGTGGCATTAACTTAAACTGGAGCATGACAGCAAATACGCATGCTGGTATCAACCACTGCAAAAGTAGCCAATTAATCACACCGCCTCCAATATATTGCCTATCCAAAAACGGATTATTGGCAAACGAAATATCGGCGTGGAGCAACGCGCTTCCAAGTAATAGCAAGCTCGCGGCAAGCGGATAAAGTCTGTTGCCCTTGTCGCTGAGCTGCCCTCGGCACAGATATACAGCGCCAAGCACTAGCCAATTCAAAGCTAGCAACACGGATTCTTGGAAACTGAGGTTAGTAAAATCAGGGTAGTCACCAATCAATAGATAGCTTGTTTCGGTCGTGACCAGAAGCGCCACAATATGCATTGCGACACCCATAAACCAAGTGTTCAGGGTCTTTGAAGGGTTGTATTTGGTAGCAAACCAAATAATGCCCAGCACCAACGGATAGACAACAAGTGTCCAGTGTATGGATAAAATCGTTTCGTGCTTGTAATCTGCAAGCCAAGGCGCAAAAGTAAGACGGGTAACAACAGCAATAAGTGCAGCTTTATACAACCAATCAGGTAAACGCACTTTGTACTTCCAGCTCAAATAACTCATAGACGCTACTTGTGCCGCAATCGCTAAAGTCAACGAGCTTGCCGAGAGTAACATCGTAAAACACAAACTCAGCATAGCGTTCGCCAAAATAAGGTAAGTGACCTGCTGAATATTTGTATCCGTTTTCATCGCACAATACGAAGCAAAAAGCCCGATGACCAACATTTCAACCGCCCATACAGGATATAAAATTGCTTCTGCGACTTTAGGAGAAATAGCGTAGCTTACACCGTAAAGCGCAAGTGGTGCCAAGTTCAACAGCATCAAATAAGCGAGTCTTGATGGATATCGCTTAATCATCATCATGCTAAATAACAACATGATGACCACTGCTACTTGGATAAACAAATACTTACCGATGAAAGGAAAAAGTACGTCGTCGTAAGTGCCCACTTTGGGCATCAAGTAGAATGAGAGAAGTACAAACAATAGCAAATAAAATGGCCAACTATCCAATGCACTATGTCTATAAGCCGCACACAAAACAACGCTAGCAAATAAGACATTAGCCCAAATAAGCGTATCGATTTGGGTTTTTATTATTAGCGCACATGCGATAAATAACAGTGGGAGTAAAATTCCCAACTGCTCTTTTCTTGGCATTAATAGATCTTTGATAGGCAAAGGACTTATCATTGAATTCGTCAGTCGCCAACCCAGTACGTCTACCAACACATATAAGTACATAGAGATAAGCGCAAAAATCAGCAGCACCCAAAAGTCGCCGCTTCCACCAACCGCAACCGCGGTGCAAAACCATAAGAAATGACCAACAAAACTTTGCCACCACAACCATTTGCGCTTCACATAATCCGCAACCCATATCGCAGAGAGTGAAACAAAGCTGATATACAGCAGTAACGCACCGATATTATTAGAACCTGTCGATACCAAAGCAGGCACGACATACGCACCAACGATGCCAATACCGGCGAGCACGGGGCCAAATCTCAGTGCCAAAGAGGTCGCAGCCAATGAAATAATAGCGAGTAAAACAAAGGCCATATTAGCCGGTATAAAATGATAGAAATCAAAAGCAACCAATGTCATGGCAAAGCAAGTGATCACGCCACCACTGGCAAGCGCTGCAGAAATGTATGGAGTATTAATTTTTAGCTTTTCTTTGTAGCGATTTACGACTTCAGCGGCAGTAACCAAACTGATTCCAAAAAGGGCCCCCAGTATCACTCGCACACTTGGGGGAAGAAGTCCGACTTCAATAGAGTACTTAGCTAGAAAAACGCCGCCAAGAGCTAGTACTACGGCACCTATCCAAAAAAGTCCATTTCCTTTTAATAAGGAATCTAAAGTAAAGTCAAATTCAAAGGCAGGTTTACTCTTACTAGGCTTAGCTCTTGCGATAGTGACCGTACTTTCAGGCTGCTGAGGTTGTGTATGATTGGCTGTTGCCGTGGATTCGCCCAATGCAGTCCGTGCTGTTAATGATGTACTATGAGCTGTTTCGCCATTCTTTTGTCCACACTCAGATAGCTTATTCTCTGAATGTGTTTGCTCTGAGCATGCTTGATCTGATAATTCACGACCTTCAAGTGTCGAGATCCGGCGACTTTGCTGCTCTATCGTATTTTGTAACTGATGTACTTTTTTGACAAGTTGCTTGAGCCTTTGTCTATCTTGTAGAGCGAAAACAGCGCCAATAAATACAAAAAGATAAAAAATAAAAGAGATAAACTCCGTTTCCATACGATTCCTTATTTGTTTGCTAGGCCCTAGCTAACCTGTATTAGAAAGAGTATGAGATCAACCACACCAATAAATCAATCTCTCATGATGGGTGCCATAACTTTAGCAAGCCACATAGAAGTATGATGACTTGAAATTTTCTAACATTGGCCAAAAATGCACATGCGCCCGTTGTCATATTACCTCCTTGTAAATACACTAAAAAATTATATTTTAGGGACGTTGTTCTAAGGCTTTTTCTATGCGTTTTTTATCACTTTTACTCGTTGTTGCGGTTTCTGGCTGTAGCTATACTCAGCCAAACTTAAACCCAAAACAATGGCGTTTTGCGACCGATCCGCATGGCAGCCAAGCAATTCTGAACGGCCCGCTTGTTAATGAAGAGCAAGTTGCAATTCAGTTTAAACGCGTACCTCGAGTCGACAAACAAAACAACTCTTGGGTAGAACTTATTTACGACTTGCCCACAAAACAGCTCCCCTCTCAATTCAACATCGCACTGACTTATAAAAGTGATAACGCTTTAATCGTTAAGTTATCGCAACAGGAGTATGGCGGTTCAGGTGATAAAAGCTATGCTCACTACCAAACTAAATTACCTGCATCAAACACTTGGCATACAGTCAACGTATCTTTGAGTGATTTTGCCAGGCCTAATTGGACACCTGCTTGGTCAAAAGACAAAGGGGTCATACTCAAGCATGTTTCAGCACTTTACTTCGTACCAGATTTAACGGATGTGGAAGGTGGTGAAGCAAGCCTTGCAATAAAAAGTCTTCGAATTGAGTAATCCATTGGTTAGAAATGATGTACACGAGATGTGAGATATTGCGGCTTTTCGCTAGGGGATAATTTGGCCAGCGCATATAACGGTTAAATTATTAGCGCTGGCGAATCCGAGGCAATTAAGCTTTTGATAGCTAAATTACGCACCTAATGCCGTTAGCTTTTCTTTTAATTCTTCTTTATTGATTAGACCCATTTCGTGCTGCTTTTTGGTTTTACGAATTTCATCGAAATTGTCTAGTTTCAAACGCGCTTTAGCCAGCTTAGTATCAAATTCGTCTTGTGAGATAACATCAAGCTTTAGCGCTTTTTCTAGCTTCTCCTTTTCACCATCAAATTCTTTTTGGAAAACCGCTTTTTCCTGAATAACAATCTGATCTTTTAGTTGCTTCTCAATAGCAATAACTTCTGCTTCTAAATCATCTTTACGCTTAATTAATGGGTCGATACGCTCGATAGTGTCTTGCAATACAACTTCAAGGTTTGCACCATCGTTTTTGATTAGGTTTTCAATGTATTTGCGGCCAATATCTTGGTATGCAATATTAAGTTGACCATCGATTGATGCGATATCTGATTTCAAACCAGCAAGCTTTGCATTGTCTTTTGTTGAAGACACAATATCACCGCTTAGTTTACTGGTAGATTCGCCAATACTACTACCAATAGATTGCGCTTGAGTTTTGAATTTATTTAATAGACTCATGGTTATTTTTCCTTAAATAGATTGAGATTTTCAATTTATGTAATATCTAATACGGCAGACAAACCGACAAAATATATTTCAGATTAATTAAGTAATAATTATTAAGCCCAGAGTATCTTGACTTAACTTTAAGAGACTCGTTTCTTGCGCTTCGACATGATGCGTTTAGTGCCACTCCACGCCATCCAGCAGCCGAATAACACAGCTCCCACGACCAAAGAGTAAATAGCAAAAGAGGCAACTTTAATAATAAAAATGACGAGTAAGGTGATAAATAGAACAACAAACAACAAAAGCTTTGGTGATTTAGCCAGTTGCTTGGCAATAAAAGAAGGCAAAAACGCACTTAATATGCGCTCCAATCTTTGAGCATTCATAACACTATAATCCTTGTGTTTAAGTGAGATTATTTTAAGACGGACGGTAGGTTATCAGTTTTATTTCTACCTGCCAAATTAATTATAGGTTAATTATCAAACTGAACAATCCCAACCTCCAAACCAGTTATTAAGTGTAATTTACAGCAGAAATGAAAATTAAAACCATTACTTACAAAAAGTTATCACTTAAAAAAATGTTGCACTTTGAAATTTTAATACCTTTTTTATCAACAATTGAAACTAGCCAATTGTTAGTACCCGAAACAATACTGTTTTATTTGAGTAAATTTCGATAGTGCCTTCCAGATTTAGGTCAACACTTATCCAAGATTTTGCATGGCTTCACCCAAACGCTAGATCGAAACCAACGTCTCCACTAGGGATACTTTCACACCAGCTGTTAATCATAAAATATTCTGCAGGTATCCCTGAAGCCGTAAGCCTTGGGGAGTGGTTAAACCCAAAGCGTGAGTAATACGCAGGCTCACCAGTCAGCACATAAAAGAAATCTTTTAGCAAAGAATTACTGTCGAACCTGTAAGTTAGACACATCACTGCTAATAAGTAGATACAGCGACTATGTATAGGGGGGAGTATGGATATTAATCATAAATAACCTGAGCTGCGGTTGAATAAATAATGTTGAAATGTGATACAAGCTCAAATTCGTATCACACCTCACTATGGTTGCTCGTCCAACTTTTTTAATAAAAATATCGCCTCCATACATCCTTGGGTTAGATTATTCGGTCGTTAATTTTATGTAAGGCGTAAGTGCACCGACTTGATCCAAACAGCGGATTTGGGCAACAGGTTGCTTTGCTCTATCTGCAAAATTAACAACGCCACCGCGCTGACATTTTGCTTTGAAAGCTTGATAAGCCGATCCCCCATTTTTAAGCAGATCCACTCCATCTACAAACTGTATCTCCATGTCATGGTCAAATACTTTGCAGTTCTCTATCGGGTAGGTCTTGATATAGTCATCGTAATAGCTGAGGCTAATCCTGCTGCAATGAGTACGCATTAGTTCTATTATAATCTCTTTACCCCAATGTTGATGGTAAAAACTAGGGTAGTCCGTTGACACAGCCCCCTTTAGCACAGTGCCTTCAAACCAAGTCTCTATTTCGCTGAGGTTATCTTCCACTCTTTGATCGCTAAAACGTCCCAGCACCTTAGCAAGCCTATCATTACCGATTAAGCCATTTAGTACATTAAAGTAATCGCTTTGATTGTATGAGTAGGCCTTACTTTGTGCGAATAGATGTCGCCAGATATCAAAAAGTGACAGCGAGGGGTTTGTAGCTTGAACCTGATAATGACTAGCAAGCGCCATTACCGCGCCACAAGAATAATAGTTTTTGTATCGTTGCAACTTCGCTGATTCGTTAAGCGCCGTTTGCTCTTTGTTCAATAAACATTGATTGGCTGACTCTTCAAATTTTTGTAACCACTGTTTAGCGTCAATAAAACCAAACTCAAGCATCGCAAAGTTAGCAAAAGCATCGGCTCCCCCTTCGTGAAGCCAAGCATGTCCATGGTCTTCAACCGCATACATTTGACCATTCCAAAAATGAGCGGATTCATGAGCAAGAAAGTGGAAGAGCTGATTAAAACGCTCACTGTCTTTGTTTTGCCAACGTTTACCATTCACACTTAACTGCACCAGTCCAGCTAACGTTCCCCCTTCATAATTGGCAAAATCGTCAGCTAAGTGTGCATAATTAAAAAATACCACTGGCTTGAAGTTAAGTGGTTGATCAAGTTTTTTGGCGTAATAGTCAAATAATTTGGGGAAATACGTTTGTGTGTTTTGCCACACCCACTTAGGCAGCGCAGGATCTACCACCGCTATCATGTTGTCATTCTCAATGGGAGTGATCGTGCCAAAGTAAATATAAGTTCCATCTCCGGCTAAATCCCAGCTTGCCTTATGCTTATATCGCTTGCCCGAGAAAACAATATCGGTCTTAGGGCTATAAAAATAAAACCGGGTCCCATCAAATATAGGCTCAGATTGCGCAGTTAACTTTTCACTAAGGCTAAGATGATTGGTGTAAAACAAAACGCTGCCATCACTGTATTGCACATTTTGGCTGTAGTCTTTTAGGATAAAACCATAAAACGAATCAAATGCAAGCGAGAAAGACGTAAACTTTTTACCATACGCTGCGGTGATTGATAGTACTCCATCTTCTTGCTGCCACTTTAAGTCCGGTTGAGTTATTTGGTAGTGCTGCGTGCGGTCGAAGTTGCTTTGTCTTGCAAAGCTTACCCGCTCAACTGCTTTAGGCAATTTGTACTGTATCAACCATGAATCCGAGGCTTGCTGATAATGGACATGGATCTGCAGCTTATTTTCACTCTCAGATGCCAAAGTCGGCGTTGATAGCATTAGTAGCAACGAGAATAGCAAAGTAATTGTTAATGTTATTGTATTTTTCATGCAACTCGGATTGTATCTTTTCTAGGTGCAATAAAATTAACCTATTTATTGACTAAATACTAGTCGAGTACGGCTTTGCTCTACCCTGAGCTAATTTGCTCATCAAGTTGACTGTTTTTGTCCTAGCTATTGAATTTTCTTCATTCCTATACTGAAGAACATAATAATAACGACGAAAGGTTACTCAGCATGATTGCAGCAACTCAATCGCACAGAGTCAGTTCAACCAAAGGAATACCACGGCATACCTTGTCACTTCTGATAGCGACAGTATTATCAGGCCATAGTTATGCCGAAGCGGAATCCACGCTTAGCTCTGAGCAAAGCAAAAAAATTGAGCGGATCAGCGTTACCGCAACGCGGCAAACCGAAAATCTACAAGATGTCGCGCTTGCGGTGACCGCCCTCTCCGCCTCAGAGCTTGAGAAGATGAACGTACAAGATCTCGGTGACTTGGCGTCTCACGTTCCGAACCTCAACCTGCACTCAGGTGATGCTTCCAACGCGGTCATTTATATTCGCGGAATTGGCCAAATTGACTCTATCTCATTTAACGATCCCGGCGTTGGTGTGTATCTTGATGACGTATATCTTGGGCGCGTCCAAGGTGCCTTTTTAGATGTTGTCGACCCTGAGCAAATCGAGGTATTACGTGGTCCACAAGGCACCCTTTACGGTCGCAATACCATAGGTGGCGCGGTGCGTTTCAGTAGTGCCAAACCTTCGCAAGACAACGAAGGGTATGTCAGCGTGGCGCTTGGAAATTATAATGCTCGAACGGTAAAAGCTAGCGTCAACGGTGCATTGGTTGAAGACACGCTCTCTGGACGTTTTGCGATTGCCAAAAGTAGCCGAGATGGTTTTAGTGAGAATCGCTATAACAATAGTGACGACCACGACAAAGATACCTTAGCATGGCGCGGCAGCTTACTTTATCAACCAAGTGAGAATTTTTCGGCCTATTTAGTCGTCGATGGCTCGAACGCATCTCCCTCAAGCTCACGCACTCCACATCGAGAAACGCCTATCTATTCGGTGATAAAAGAAGGCTATTATGCGCCTGAGGAAGACCCTTTTGTCGTTGACGTTAACTACAACGATTTAGAAGAGCTCGATACCTCGGGAGCGAGCTTAACACTTGAATATCTCACGGGCCACTCGGTATTTAAATCCATCACTGCTCGACGCGAAATGGAATACCGCACGCACTTAGACTTAGATGCCACTCCCGATGCATCATTTGGTATTTTTAACTTCGAAGATCAACAGCAGATAAGCCAAGAATTTCAATGGTTATACAAAGACGACAAGTTCTCCTTGGTATCTGGGCTCTATTACATTAATGAGGACGATCTGAGTTTTGGCGGCTCCGTAGCACCGGACTTTTTCGTTATGGTGGCGCCAGAGGTTTACCTACCTTGGCCTGTGATTAACGCAGGAGAACGCGATCAAGAAAATACCAGCTCAGCCCTCTACGCTAACCTCTCTTGGTCTTTGACTGAAAAGCTCGACGTCACGCTTGGCGCACGCTACACCATAGAGAAAAAAGAAGTCACGTCCAACGGCGAGGAGTTTTTTGGCACCGGTGTAACAACAGCTGAGGAAATGGAGGCGGTATTCGGCACGGGGATTGGCTATAGCCCTACAGGCTACAGCGCATCCAAGGAGTGGAAAGAATTTACCCCAAAAGTGGTGTTCGATTACACCATCTCTGACGACAGTATGGTTTACCTAAGCGCTGGAAAAGGGTTTAAAAGTGGCGGTTTTAACGGCCGGATCACCTCATTTGCACAACCTTTTGAACCAGAAACCTTGTGGAGCTATGAAATTGGCTCTAAGTCTTTATTGAATAATCAGAATATTCGCTTAAATACCGCGGCTTTTTTCAATGACTACAAAAACTTTCAGCTCAGCCGCTTTTCTATCGACCCCGACACCGGTGCGTTTTTATCACTGTTTGAAAATGCAGGTAAAGCCACTATTTACGGCGCAGAAATGGAGCTCGAAGCCGTGGCTTCCGATAACCTCACTCTGAACCTCAATCTGGGCTATTTAGGGGGCGGTTATGATGAGCTCATCGGCGACTTTGGTAAAGAAGTCAGCGATGAAAGGGAGCTGGTTAATTCACCCAAATGGAATGGCCGTGCAAGCTTTGAATACTTCTTTAGCGCCTTTACACAAGGCGAATTTTCACTACGTGCTAGTGCCGCCTATCGCAGTAAAACCTATCTCACCGTGAGCAGTTCAGAGGTACTCGCACAATCTGGCTACACCCTCTTTGATATGTCACTACACTACCGCTCCGCGGACGACAGTTGGGAAGCAAGTTTATACGGCAAAAACTTAGGCGATAAACGCTATCGCCAACACGGCTTCGATCTTAGCGCAGCACCTGGGGTTCAACTTGGTTATTACGGCGCACCTAGAACGTACGGTATCAACCTTAAATATAAGTTTTAATTATGAAATTAGACAAACAAACACAAGCATTGTTAGACGACCTCGCGGCTCAAGCTGGCGACATTCATGACATCGAAATCTCCATTGAGACCTCACGAGAAGGCGCAAGAGCGATGTTTTTGGGGCTCGCGGGAGAGATTGAAGCAAAAGTAAGTAGCCAAGACCTACACATTGAACACAATGGTATTCACGTGGGCGTTCGCTGTTACCGCCCAGCGCAGTCTTTGGCAAGCCCCAGTCCCGCGGTGGTGTTTATCCACGGCGGCGGCTGGTCCATAGGAGATGTCGACTGCTATGACGGACTGGTAAAAGACTTATGCCAGCAATCCGGTGTCGTTTTTTTCAGTGTCGAATACAGCCTTGCGCCCGAGCATAAGTTTCCATGCGCCCTGCAACAAGTAATAGCTGTAGTTGATTGGCTGCAAGAAAACCACCAGCGCTTGGAGCTAGACCCCACTAAGATTTCCCTGATGGGCGACAGTGCAGGTGGTAACTTAGCGCTTGTTGCAGCGCATAACTTACATCAACAACAACCAAACACCCTAAGTAACTTATACCTAGTTTACCCGGTGGTTGACTCCTTTTCTCCCCATGAAACCTATCCGTCACGCATGCAGTATGGCGATGGAAACTTGTTGCTAACCAGAGAGGCAATAAAAGACACCTGCAACTGGTATCTCGCACCCGAGCAAAGCGCGGCGGACGTCAATGTCTCGCCATTATTTATTGAAGACATGACGCATCTTCCTGCCACCAGTGTGCTGCTTGCCGGCTGCGACCCACTTTACGATGAGGGAATGCTGCTCGCCAAAAAACTAAAGCAAGCGGGCGTGCTTAATACCTTAACCTGCTTTGAAAATACCATACATGCGTTTTTCTCCTTTGCCGTGCTCGACGTCTGCAAGCTCGCGCGCAGTAATATCGCCAATCAGTTAAAACATGACTTGACCTAGGATAAAAATATGAAAAACACAAACACAGCGTTGCGCACTCACACTTATGGATTGCTCGTTTTTATCTCACTCGCAGCAAGTGGTTTAGCGCACGCTTCAGCGACACTTGAAGCCACCTATACCTCTGGTATTAATAATGGCTGGCAAAAGGTTGAAAGATGGCGAGATAGCTCAGGGCATATCGGCAATGAAAGCTTTCCTGCTGACGGCCGTGGCGATCAATCAGGTCAGCGTGCTACTTTCTTTGCATCTAACCAACCAAGCTCTGCGCAGTTTCTGCTTTATCATGCGCCGGGTTGGGATAGTAACAGCCGCCAAACACCGGTGTTGCTGATCCACGGTGCCAATCAAGATGCTGATTTGGCTTGGGCAAATCCGAACGAGGCCGGTAGTTACGGCTGTGGCCGACAAAACTGCCCTTCGCAAGGCTTAATGCAAACGCTTGCCAATGATGATTACAAAGTCTTTGCCTTAAATCTGGCGCATAAAAATGGCGATGGCTTTATCTGGGCGGAGCAGATCGCCAATGCCATCGCTCAGGTTAAAAATAAGACGGGGGCAACGCAAGTCGATTTAGTCACTTGGTCAAAAAGCGCGTTTAATGCCCGCATGTATATTTCTTCTTTGACCAATGCTTGGAGCACTAAATTCAACAGTGATGTACGCAAACTAGTGATGCTCGGCGCCCCCAACAACGGCATTGATTGGTCATTTCGTCACGGCGTTAATCATACCTATGGTGCTTATTCGCAATGTGGCGGCAGCATAAATGGGCCTACTGCGCATGATCAGATATTATGTTTTGGCTTATGGTATTCAAGTTCTGAGTGGGTTTACGACTCGCCTTACTTTCCAGGCTCCGCGCAGATGCTAAAAGCACTAGATGATAAATATGCACTCCCCACCACAGAACAAGATTGGTACACCACTTACTACGGTGGCTTAGGGTTTGTGAGCAAAGGCCGAGGTATCGCAGCGTTTACGGTCGACTCACTGGTAGACCAAGTTCGTAGCGCTGGCACCGACAGCAGCGTTCAAGTTTATAATCTTTGCGGCGATCAGGCCGACATGGCATTTATTCACAATGAACATACCGGCCCTTCCGATGGCGTTGTATTTATCAGTAGCTGCATCGACAGCACAGGAATAAGTAACTTGGCTGGCTCAGCGGTTGTGGCCACCAACCATCTAGAGCTTGGCTGGGAGCCCAGTGCAATCAACCAAATCAAAAATTGGTTAAGTACACCCTAGATGAGTGGTGACAAAATACTGCACTAAAGTTGCAACGCAAAACTATTGCTATCTAGAGTTGATGTTGATTAACTGAATTGTTGAGAGTGACAGGATGAGCTTACGTATTTATGTCAAACACCGCCATTGCACCTTGCTACGTGCAATTGATGCAGCACACACTCACCGCAGCAAAACTGGAATTTGCTGCGGTCGCTCGGTCTTTGGCTATCAATAAAGCCATTGACGCCCTAGATGCCATTGAGTTTATGCGCGTGATGGAACACTGTGCTGTCGAACTCAATGACGAAAGTCTAAATCTCAACCGCAAAAAGCTTCTGCCTGGCACCAACGAATTTGTATTCAATAGCCTGCGCCATTGCCGCACCATTACTCAGCTCTTACAAGAGCTTGCCCGTGGCTATAACTTTATCCACGCGGGAACTTACAATTTCTGCGAAGTATCACACTCTCAAGTGAGTTACATAATTGATGATGCAGCCTTTGACTACGCCACGGCCGCTGACGCGCAATTTTCTCGCTGTATGTTAGATAGCATGCTGATATTGATCCATGGCCTCGTAAAATATGTGTGCGCCGAAACCACCCAAGTTCAACTCACACTAGTGCAGACCAAAAGTGACTCAAACTCGCTGCTAAATTCGGTTATCACCCACATTCCCATTAAACCCTTAAGCAATCGCTACTTACTCACCTATCAATACCAAGAAACGAATCAATCATTAGACTTGGCGAAGTTAGAGTACCTAACGCTCAGTACCATTTACCATTCACTGGCAAATACGCTCCATCATCAGCAGTCGATTAACGACCATGCCAACTTACTCGATAAAGTCTATAGTGAGCTTAACGCGGGAACACTGTGCCAAGAACAAATGGCTGACAAGCTCAATATCAGTCCGGCAACATTAAGACGAAGGCTCGCTGAGTATCAAACCAATTTTAGGCAACTCAAAAATAACGTACAGAACAAGCAGGCCAAACTGCGACTGACTCAAGGCAGTAGTTTGTATGAGGTGGCGCACACGCTGCAGTTTTCAGATGAGCGTAGCTTTATCCGTGCGTTTAAGTCGTGGAACGGCGTAACGCCTATGCAATTTCTGCAGGGTTTGAGTTCAAAACCCTAACTATTAAATTTTGTTTAGAGCTGCTAATACAACTCATGTAAAAGTTGACGTTAAACAAAGCAAAGCACAACAAAAATGATATTGTGCTACGAGCAAATAGAGTAAGAATATAGTACGTGGAAAGGATATGGAAACACTTCAACTTGCAGGAACGCTACTCGGCGGTTTGGGGATATTTTTAGTTGCGATAAGCATGATGACAGACGGCCTGAAACTAGCAGCCGGGTCGTCGCTGCGCCGAGCGCTTGGTGTGTGGACCAAAACCCCTCAGCGCGGTATTGCATCTGGCTTTTCCATGACAGCCTTAGTGCAGTCTTCCAGCGCGGTTACCGTGGCCTCTTTGGGCTTTGTGAACGCAGGTCTTATTACCATGCATCAGGCGCTTGGTATTGTCTATGGCGCCAATGTTGGCACCACCATCACTGGCTGGTTAGTGGCCGCGGTTGGATTTAAATTTAATATCCAAGCTATCGCACTCCCCTTGATAGGCATTGGTGCCTTGATGAAGTTGCTACTTCCTCGCTCGCGACTAGCGTCGGCAGGCATGGCCTTAGTTGGTTTTGGGCTATTTTTTATCGGTATTGATATTCTCAAAGGCGCATTTGAGCATATTGTCGCTGCTTTTGATTTAAGCCAATTTACCGCAGAGGGAATAAACGGCATGTTGACCTTTTTGCTGGTGGGTATGGTGATGACAACTCTCACTCAGTCTTCCAGTGCTTCCATCGCCTTGACCATTACCGCCGCTGCTAGTGGTATGATTGGATTATATGCCGCAGGCGCGATGGTCATCGGCGCAAACGTCGGCACCACGTCAACATCTATCTTGGCATCCATTGGCGCAACTTCTAATGCCAAACGCGTCGCAGCGGCTCAGGTCATATTTAATGTGTTCACTGCGATGGTCGCTTTCGCGGTGTTGCCAGTGCTGTTTTATCTCATCAACCATTTTACCGCGCTTTTCGGCGTCACTGCTGATCCTGCGTTGTCATTGGCACTTTTTCATACTTTGTTTAATATTTTGGGCGTGCTACTCATCTTTCCACTCAATGACAGGCTCGCTGGCTTTTTAATGAAACGATTTTGTAGTGCCGAGGAGACGGCTTCGAGGCCACGCTTTTTAGATAATACCATCGCCCAAACGCCAGAGCTTGCAATCAATGCGTTATTGCTTGAGTCCAAACTCGTTGCAGATAAGGTGTTAGCCCAGTTTGATAAATGCCTACTCCCAACCGATAAACTCGCAGTTGAACAGGCACTCCATGCAATCCAATCTCTGTGTCAGCAAATTAGCCTTTTTATTGTGTCGGTAGAGCAATCAGCATTATCATCACAGACCACCTCACTACTCGCTAAACTCATGCGTATTGAGCAGTATTTGTTTACTTGTAGTCACTGTGTAGAACAATTAACGGAACACGCTCCATATAAGCAACTCGCAGAGCATCATGACTTGCATGCACAATTGAATGAATACCAAGCCCAGCTTAGCCACTTCATGAAAACCAGTTTACATGGGCAAAGCGTCACACCTGCAGAGCTGTCGTTGGCGCAAGAGACATTGCAACGTTTACATGACGATGTGAAAGACGACTTAATTCTAGCAGGTACTCACGCGTCACTGGCGATAGATAAGATGGTAAGTAATATCAATACACTAGCGGAGATGTGGCAACTTTCACAGCAGTGGCATAAAGCAATGTTGCTGATCCACGCCATTGAAGCGCAGCTCTCTCCATCACAAGCAGATTAAGTGTGAATCAATGTAAGCAAATTGCGCTTTTTTAATCAGCGCACATTCCTATTTTGACGACTTGATGATAAAACGTAATAAACAACTACAAAATAGGGACTAAGTTTTGAGAAAAAAAATTACTAATATTGCGACACTATGTATGCTAACCACCTTTGCTGGTAAATCTATGGCATTAGAAAAGGATCCATACCTATGGCTTGAAGAGATTGAAGGCAAACAAGCGCTAGAGTGGGTAACGGCACAAAACGATAGCTCACTAAAACAACTCAAAAGCCACAGCCAATATAATCATATCTTTCAAAATACATTAGATATTATCAATGATCGGTCTCGTATTCCTTACGCAACTGAACGTGCAGGTTATTACTATAATTTCTGGAGAGATGCGGATCATGTAAGAGGCATATACCGCAGAACAACCCTTGAAGAGTATAAAAAAGCGGATCCTAAGTGGGAAACCGTTCTCGACTTAGATGCGCTAGCAAAAGCTGAAGACGAAAACTGGGTTTATGGCGGGATGAACTGTCACTATCCAAAGTATGAACGCTGTTTGGTGTATTTATCGCGCGGTGGTGCTGATGCAAAAGTCGTGAGAGAGTTCGACATTCCAAGCAAATCTTTTGTAAAAGATGGATTTTATTTACCTGAAGCAAAAACCTCAGTATCTTGGTTCGACGAGAATTCAATATTTGTTGCAACAGATTTTGGAGAAGGCTCATTAACTGACTCAGGTTATGCTGGAACGGTTAAAGTGTGGCAACGCGGTACGCTGCTGGACGACGCTAAAACGGTCTATCAGGCAAATAAAAGTTCTATCAGTGCCGGAGGTTTTACGATATACGACCAAGGCAATACAAATCACTTTCTATACGATTCTACAAGTTTTTATACTCGCGATGTCTATAAACTCGAAGGTGATAAGCAGATAAAAATTCCAGTGCCTAGCGACGCAAGCCTCCTCGGATTAAACAATGGCATGCTCTTTATCCAGCTAAAATCTGCTTGGAAGCATTTTTCACAAGCAGAAGTAATATATGCCAACATTAACGATATGGATTCTAAAAATATCCAGTTTACGAGTTTAATCAAACCAACAGCAAATCGTTCAATAGAAGATTTGAGTTTTACCAAATCTTCTATACTAGTTACCGTGTTAGATGATGTAAAAAATAAGGTTTTCCGCTATATGCCTAAAGCGAATGGGCAGTGGAAAATAGACCCAGTGAACTTTCCTGATACCGGTTCATTATCCGTTTTTGATACTGATCCCAATAGAGACGACTTTTTTGTCACCTACACGGACTTTTTATCACCGACCAGTCTTTACTTAGTCGAAGGTAAATCACTTGGAACAACAAAGCTCAAAGGTAATAAATCACATTTCGACGCAGATAAGTTCGTTACCCAGCAAAAATTTGCGACATCAAAAGACGGTACAAAAGTGCCTTACTTTATTGTTCATAAGAAAGATATCAAGTTAGATGGTAGCAACCCTACTTTATTATATGCCTATGGTGGCTTTGAAGTTTCTATGCAACCGTACTACTCGGCATCAACTGGTAAAAACTGGTTAGAACAAGGCGGTGTTTATGTGCTTGCGAATATTCGTGGCGGCGGTGAGTATGGACCAAGCTGGCACCAAGCAGCACTAAAAGAAAATCGCCACAAGGCGTATGAAGACTTTGAAGCCGTAGCAGAGCAGCTGATTGCAGACAAAGTAACCAAGCCTCAACATTTAGGTATTAAAGGTGGTAGTAACGGTGGATTGCTAGTGGGCGCCGCTTTCACTCGCAGGCCTGAACTTTACAACGCCGTTATTTGCCAAGTGCCATTACTCGATATGAAGCGTTTTAATAAGCTACTCGCTGGCGCAAGTTGGATGGGCGAATATGGTAATCCAGATGTTCCTGAGGAGTGGGAATACATTAAAACGTACTCGCCTTACCATAACCTAAGTAAAGACAAACAATATCCAAAAGTATTTTTCACAACCTCAACCCGAGATGACCGCGTTCACCCAGGCCATGCACGTAAAATGGTTGCTAAGATGAAAGATATGGGATTTGAAGTTCTGTATTTTGAGAATACCGAAGGTGGCCATGCAGGCGCTGCAAACAATGAACAGCGCGCGATGGTAAATAGCCTTGAGTTTGTTTACCTCATGGACAGACTCAAATAGCTTTAAAATTTACTATCTAGTACGTTAAAAGCGCTCAACTTCATATTGAGCGCTTTTCTCATTTCACCTACTTGGCAAAACTAAGCTCATGAGATTCAAGTGAAAATTGCTCGCCAGTATCCAGTGAAATTTCGATATAAAATACATGGTTCTGTTTGTAAGTGGGCTCACCATTCAGTGCAAACTGGATGAAAATAAATTTAGCAATTAAAAAGCATATCCACACTGCAAGAACCATAAATTATTTTCATATAAACTAAGTTAAGTATAATAAAAACTCATAAACCTGTTAATAAAAAAGGTAGAATTAGGAGTTTGAGATCTTCTTTAATTTAATAGAACCAGAAATAAAAACTAAATAAAAAAGAAATAAATCATACGTTATTAAAGAGATACCAAAAAGCAATCAACTTCACCCTACTTTCTCGCCCTCTAACAACACATAGGATTAAAGCAGAGATTATTAGCATAAAAATTAAATTATTAAAATTACGCAAAACAGAAATTAATGTGCTAGTTATGTAAATGATTATTTATAAAAAGGAAAGAAACATGAAATCATTAGTAACTTTAGTTTTTACTCTGATGCTTACTGCATGCGCACATTCACCCGACAAGAAAGCCTACCCCGATTACAACGATTATAAAATGGACACTCAAAAACATATTCTAAGGGTAAATCGTCATGGGTACATTATTGATAGTGATTTTGCTGCAAAACCGCTGCTTTCTCGGCAATCACAGCGTGCAAAACCTGTAACTGAAGTAAATCAACAAATTGAAAATATGCTTATTGAAGCTATAAAGCTTAGCTGCATTAAATCGGGTTTTACATGTAATGAACTAACATCGTTAGATTCCCTTTCTACAGAAATAGTTTCAAAAGTAAATGAAGTCAAGATATTGGTTTATGCGCATGGAGGGCTTAACACATACAAAGATACTGATGAGCGGATGGAAGAGCAACTTCAGCCTATTTTGTCTGAGGAGTCTGACTGGCATTATCCTATTTATATATCATGGCCATCTAATATACCGGGAACTGTATTTGAGCACTTTTTTGAAATACGTGAAGGCAGAGACACTTCAGCTTTGGCTGGTATTCTAAGCTCTCCATTTGTCTTATTTGAAGACTTGGTAACCGCAATAGCTAGAGCTCCGGCAAATATCTATTATCAATTTACAAATGATAAGGACAGGTTCGCATCAGGCTCAAGCAATAAATACTTATCAAATGTCTGGCGTGAAGCCAACTATCAATATCAAAACCATTTTTTTAAAAATAATTCTGACACTTACGAATCAAATGATTATTACGTCAACAAGCTAGACAATATAAAAGTCAATCAAAGTACTTATCGTAATCAAGGCTTTGTTAACGGGGCAAAATCTGCAGGAGTCATCGCAGTCACTCCCATCAGATACGCCACAGGAATTTTGTGGAATGGTACTTTAGCTGGGGACAGCTGGGATATGATGAAGCGTCGAGCAAGAGCTATAGCCTACCCTACTGGTGAAGTTAACGAGACCGTTCGAACAGATACAAATAAAGGTATTGGCCAAAGTGTTGGCTTTCTCTTTGAAGAACTCTTTAAACTTGAAAACAAATATCCAGATTTACCGATCAAACTAACTCTAGTTGGACATAGCATGGGGACGATAGTTTTCAATAACCTACTTACTCGCTATCAGTCTAAATTTGAGCAAAGTAAGTCCCTTGATTCTATTGTTTACATGGCCGCGGCTGCAAATATTAGTGACACTCTATCAATCATTCCCGATGTGTTAAAAAATAACCCAAAAACAATCCACTTTTACAACCTAACTCTCAACAGAGTAGCCGAAGTTGCTGAAACCTATGGATTAGGCTTAGCACCAAGCGGCTCTTTATTGGTCTCTATTGATAAGTATCATGATGCGCCCGAACATCATTTATTGCGTACATTCGGATCTGAAGTGAATATCCATTCCTCTCTTATAGCTATAGCTGCAGCTTTCAAAAACGTTATGGATCCTGTTATATTAAAGTCTTATAATAAAGACAATGATAAGCTCCCTTTCAAACACGGTCATTTTGGAAAGCTAAAGTTTTGGCAATGCGCAGAATGGCAAATTGATGCTGAAGATATTGCAAACAACTGCAAATAAAGCAAAACTTGATAGCTAGAAACTCTATCTAACATGGTCTTGTATTCAGGCGTAAACGAGAGTAATAGGGCGAAATCAAGATCTTATAGACTTCGCCTCAAAACCGGCTAACCGTGGCTTCGTGCGGCTTGATATGCGGCGCGAGCTTGCACTTTTTCAAGATAGGCCTTGATATTGCCATGCGCTGTGAGCAAGCCGACGTTGTCTGCGATTTCTAGCATCACCGTCATCATAATATCGGCGGCGGTAAAGTCGTTGCCTGCAAAATAGCTTTGCTTGGCGAGTGTGGCATCTATATAAGAAAAGTCGACATTGACTTCTTTAGCAATGTAACCATCCATTGGTTTATCGCCTGTACGCTGCTCCATCTTCATCATCAAAGATGCGATCACCGGCAGTGCCAATGACCCCTCAGCAAAGTGCAACCATTCTTGATATTGATAGTATTCAGGTGTCCCCGCATCTGGTCGCAAACTACTGTCTTCTGTCTTATCTAGCAGATATTCCATGATGGCTCCAGACTCACATAAGACTAGGCTGTCATCGACCAACACGGGGGCTTTTCCGAGCGGATGCACCTTTTTAAGACTTTCAGGCGCAAGGCGCGTTTCAGAGTTTCGCTCGTGCTCAACAAGGTCATAAGGCATGTCGAGTTCATGTAAAAGCCAAAGTACTCTTGTCGAGCGTGATTCGTTTAAGTGGTGAACAGTTAACATCTATTTATCCTTCCTAAAATTTAGTTATACCAGCTCGTCTGGACCTAAGCGCACGACAAGTTTGCCGAAGTTTTTACCTTCCAATAAGCCAATAAATGCCTCGACAGTATTATCCATCCCCTCGACCAAGTGCTCTTTGTACTTAATCTTGCCCGCGTTTAACCACGGCAGCATCGCTTCGCTGAACTCGTTGTATCTATGCCCATAGTCGTCGAATACAATAAAGCCTTGCATTTTCACTCGCTTAATCAGCAGCGTCGCCATCAGCATCGACATACGATCGGGTCCCGATGGCAACTCGGTGGCATTATATTGAGAGATCAACCCACAAAGTGGAACCCGGGCACTTGAGTTAAGCAATGGCATAACCGCATCGAACACCTTGCCACCCACATTTTCAAAATAGACGTCAATTCCTGATGGACATGCCTGCGCTAACTGCTCAGCGAGATCATCCTTGCGGTGATCAAGACAGGCATCAAAGCCAAGTGTCTCGGTAGCGTAACTGCATTTTTCGGCGCCACCAGCTATGCCTATTACTCTACAGCCTTGCAGTTTTGCTATTTGCCCAACAAGGCTACCTACAGCACCGGTTGCTGCGGCAACGACTACCGTTTCTCCAGCTTTTGGCTGGCCGATATCCATCAGTCCCATGTAGGCAGTAAGGCCTGGCATCCCTAACACACCCAAGCTATATGATGGGTTGGGTAAATTGTTATCTAACTTAAGTAAGCCCGTGCCATCCGAAACGCTATAGTCCTGCCAGCCACTCATCGCGAGTACCCAGTCACCTTTGACAAATTTAGGGTTATTTGACGCTTCAACTCGGCATACTGTGCCACCCACCATCGCTTCACCAATAGCAACCGGCTCAGCATAAGATTTTGCATCGCTCATACGGCCACGCATGTATGGATCTAACGACAAAAAGACGGTACGAAGGAGCACCTCGCCCTCTTTTGGCGTTGGGATCTGTGCTTCTTCATAATTGAAATTTTCTTGCGTTGGTGCACCATGTGGGCGTGACGCCAAGGTAATGCGACGATTCGTTTGTGCGTTTTGAGCTTGGTTTATTGCGTTACTCATGATTTATTCCTTTTAATAAGCAGGTTACAGCTGGTTTAGGTACGTCAGCATTTTCTCAGCGACAAGTTCAGAGCTTGCTGGATTCTGCCCTGTAAAAATTAAGCCATCTCTAACAGCAAACACATTCCAATCATCGACTTTCTGGAAATCAGCACCTCGTTTAACCAGCTCATCTTCTAATAAAAATGGCACAACATCAGTCAGCCCAACTGCCGCCTCTTCACTATTCGTAAAGCCAGACACCACTTTGCCTTTTACCAGATACTCACCCGACGTGGTTTTTACATCCATCAGCACAGCTGTTGCATGGCATACCGTACCAACCGGTTTATCTGCAGCTAAAAAGGCACTGATCAATTGGATTGAATTGGTATCTGTTGCTAAATCCCATAATGGTCCGTGACCGCCAGGATAAAACACAGCGTCAAAATCTGCCGCGTTCACCTCTGCTAGCGGCAGCGTATTTGCCACCAGTTCCTGCGTTTTTTGATCATCAAAATACCGTTTAGTACTGTCGGTTTGGAAATCAGGCTGTTCGCTTTTTGGGTCAATTGGCGGCTGACCACCTTTTGGTGAAGCAAGCGTTACTTCTACCCCTGCATCCACAAAGGCATAGTAAGGTGCAGCAAACTCTTCAATCCAAAACCCTGTCTTCTCACCTGTGTTGCCTAGTTCTGCATGTGACGTTAGCACCATTAAAATTTTCTTTGCTGTCATCAAAATTACCTCTCATTCTTTCTTCAAACTTCAGACTATTTAGCCTGCGGATAAATATAAAAATATGAGCTGAAGACTAGTTAAACAATGCAGACAAAAGCTAACTCTTTGTTCAAACAATTGATACAATCAATTTATCAAAGTCGATGGAGTAGTGCGTGGATATTTCGTTTGAGCAACTCAAAAGCATGGTTGTCTTTGCCCAAGTTATCGAGCAAGGCACTTTAATTGGCGCCGCTAGGCATTTAAATTTGTCTCGCGCAGTGGTGAGCTACCATGTTAAAAAACTGGAGTCACAGTTAGGCATAAAATTGCTCAATCGCTCGACTCGCACCATTTCACTTACAGAGGCAGGTCGCGAATACTATCAGCGCTGCCGTGTGATTGCAGAGCAAGCCTTTGCCGCAAACCAGCAAATTGAGAATTTAAAGAAAGAACCAATCGGTCTAATAAAGCTTACCTGCCCTGTTAATGTTGGCTTGCAAACCATAGTGCCTGCACTCAATGAATTTAGAGCTATGTATCCTAAGATCCAGCTCGATATCATGCTCACAGATGAAGTCGTCAATATCATCAAAGAAGGCATTGATCTGGCCATTCGAGGCGCCCCACTTCCCGATTCAGGTTTGCAAGCCAGTAAACTTTCAGTGCTAAAAACCTGCCTGTGCGCATCGCCCGACTATTTGCAAAAGTACGGCGTCCCCAAACACCCTACCGATCTCTACCAGCATCAATGGGTGATTTACAAGCTGACATCGGGGGCACTCACATTGAGTAAAGGGGCTCGGGCTTATAGCATCACGATGAAAGGCGATATAAGCACCAACAATGCCGCCGCACGCACTGCTTTTGTTGAGGGAGGTCATGGTCTTGGACGAATTCCAACTTACGATGCATTACCAAAAATACAGGCCGGAACTTTAGTGCCTGTATTAGAAGATTACACGCTGCCAGACATACATGTTTATGGCGTTTTTCCAGAAGGCAATGCCAACTCTAAAAAAGTGCGACTACTGCTCGATTTTCTAAAAGGGTATTTTCAGCGTCAATTGGTTGAAGCGTAAGCCTCAACCAATTGCATATTTAGCCTAGTAACTTTCAGCGGGTTTAAGTCCGTAGCGCTTTCCCAATTTGATAAGTCTGGGCTCTGCTACGCTTGGTTTTACCGTCAATACTTGGATAGGTAAATCATCTTCAACCTGCAACTTGTCATAAAAATCTTTGTTATCCAGAATAAACTCACCTTCACGACTGCCCTGAAATTGATAGCTGTACTCAACGAAATAGAAAGTCTCCCGATGCTCCACTTCTCGGTCATACTCGTCCCGGTGAACATACGTATTAGATTCAATTCTTTTGTTAGTAATGGTGCCGAGAAGGTGTTTACCAAACTCTTTCGTCAATTCTTTTTCGTAGTAGTAGCGAATACTTGATGGCAGGGAAAAAGCGTACATTCCAAGAGGTATCAAGATAAATATAGCGCCAAAAATAACAGCCCCAATACCTGCACCGTATTGCTCAGTTACCCCAATGTAAATAATGAATCCACCAACAATATAAAACGGAATGCCAACGGAGATAAAACCCAAATGCTTACCAATTGCAGCAAACAAAAACTTCAGCTTTGTAGAGAGTGATAACGATTTTTCCTTGGTCATAACAGACTATGCTCCTTGCATAAGATTTATACTGCCACGATAATAAAATATTTAGCCCTTTTGGTCGAGCAGTACCTCAGCTGCAGGATGAGATACTAATGTAAAGTGACCACACAATGATGAATAGGGATATGCAAGGAGGCTTTCATGAAATATTTAGCACTTATAGCAACGATCAGCATAAGTAATTTAGCGGCTGCACAAGACGAAGTAGCAGCAAAGTGGCAACTGGGACAATACGCTGTATCCATCGGTGAAAAATGTGTCATTACCATTTCAACCCGCGCTTCAAAAGAGATAATAGCAAACGGTTTCAATAACGATAAAGCCTGTAAAGTCGCCTATCTAGCCCAAACCAACATTCCCAACGCTTACGTGATAGGTGGTGGACATATTCTTATCGTCGAACAGCAAACTATCCAACAAAAGAGCTGCAGACGTGTATCAAAGGCACTTTATTTACCAACCGATGGTCATGCCGCATTGAGCAACACTCAAATAGAAAGCGGCAACTGCGACGGCCATATAGAGCCAAACGGAGCGATGTATTTAATTTCAGCTCTGCAAAACCCAATTTAAAAGATCAGCTGCGCTTAGGGTTTATTAGACGCTTTAAGCGTCGCCCTAACCGACGGGACAAGCCGACGACTGACGGGAACACTTGCTCCATTGGTTAATTTCAAGTTGCTCTGATTATTATCACTTTCTAATGACACCACTTCATTTAGATTAGTTAAATAAGAACGATGTGCTTTTACAAAAATAGAGGGTAAAGCAAGTTCGAGTTGTTTTAGTGAGCCTATAAACAGCTTCTGCGTGGTATCTTTCATGTGCAGCTCAACGTAGTCCCCTGCGGCTTTGCAAAACGCGATATCCGTGAGCACAACATAGTCAGTTTTACCTGCAATACTGACTTCCAGCTTAGAAGGAGATTGAAGTTGTTTGTTCTGCGCGAGTTTGAACTCAAGCTTGGCAATATGAGCTTGATCACTACTCAACTGTACTTGCTGAGCACGATACTCTTTAGCTTGACGAATGAAAAGGTAGACTAGCAAGACGGCAATGATCACAAAGTGAGTAATTTCGTGGAAGCTTGATGCAACAAATAGCACGGTTGCAGCCACCAACAACTGCACCACAAACCAAACCGCTAAATTATTGTTTTTGGCGCGTCGCCAACAATAGCCTAGCTGGACTAGGCTAACGAGTAATGGCACAAACACTCCGGCCGTGGTTTTAGAGTCAAAGCCTGGCGCAAAAATAATAACAATAAGCGTGATTAGTGTACCGATATAAATCCAGTGAAGCGCGTGCTTTTTTGCAACTTTTAAGGAGCTATATACAAGCAACAAAGTGCCAAATAAAAACGACAACGCCGTCACAGTCAATAGTCGAATATCATGCCACACATAGCCATAGTCAACTACTCCTCGCGATATTTCAGCACTGAGCTGCATTGTCGCAAGCAGGCACAGTGCGGAAAATATCCGAACGCTTGTATTGCCATAACGACCAAAGCTCAGACTTATAAAGTACAACGCGCCCAACAAAAAGGCACCAACCAAAATCAGGCCTAAGCCACTAAATGATTGAATATATTGCTTAGGATCGCCAAATTGCCCTATCCCAACAAAATGTATTGGGTATCCTAATGAAATAAGGCTATGCTGCGCAGACAAACCAAACACCAGCTGATTGCTTTTCTTTATAAGTGAGTCTGGCAAATAAAATACGCTGTCCATTTTGCCTATTTGCTCAGCTTTATCTACGGCAGGAAAACCGCTGTTCCCTACCTTACTACCATTTAAAAAGACTTCGCTTGATGTTTTAGCAAATAAATACAACCCTACGGGCCTTGGTATTGAGGCTAATTTCGCTCGCTCAAATTCGATTAACACCCAAACAGCCTGATTTTGCGGGTCTATCTCAGATAATTTCGCTCGGTAACATTGCGGCTCAGTAAACTGTGGAATTTCTTTTGGTGAGACTGACCATGGGCAAACCATCACGGCTTGATCATAAGAAAATGGCAACAAAGGTTGGCTGGCATAAGCCTTACCTAGAGCGCCCGAGCAACACACAGCCATCACTAAATAAAGTACAAGATTAATATTCACACTCTACCGCTTTTCCTTTAACCGTTCGTCGGCCTTTTACTACCGCTGAGCCTACAAACCAATAAATATAGGCCTCTCATAGAAGTTCACTACCCCATAAAGTTGCCATGGTATTCAATAAGAACAAACTATTAAGGAGTAATACTATGCGATCAACACACACATTAATAGCCGCGTTAAGCTTATTCACTTGCTTATGCGTAAGCGCAGAGAAAGGCAGCGATAAGCAAGTGCTGTACAGCAATGAGCAACAAATCGAGTTTCAAGCCAACAGCAGAGAAACAACGGATGCCATAGCTGGGCACCTCTGGGTGCCTGAAAACAGGAATAACCCCAGCAGCAAAAGAATTAGAATTAACTATGTGCGCTTTCCTGCAACCCGCAACAATAAAGGTTCCCCTATCGTATATTTATCTGGTGGCCCCGGCGGTTCAGGGATCGCGACTGCCAAGTGGCGAAGATTTCCTTTATTTCAAGCACTAAGAGAGTTTGGTGATGTTATTGCGCTAGATCAAAGAGGTACGGGCCAGTCAGAGCAAGCTGCTCCTTGCGTGTCTAATGAACATATTGCGCTTAATTCTGTTACCACTGAAGCGCAAATTGCAGACCGTTACCGCAAAGCCGCATTAGAATGCTTTACTCTATGGAAGTCTCAAGACATTGATATATATGGTTATAATACCGAGCAGAATGCGCTAGATATAAACGACTTACGAAAACACCTAAAAGCTGACAAAGTATCACTTTGGGGGATCTCTTACGGCAGCCATCTGGCACTCAGTGCCATAAAAGCGATGCCAGCGCATCTTGACAAAGTAATTATCGCCAGTGCTGAAGGGCTCAATCAGACCGTTAAACTACCTTATCTAACCGATCAATACTTTGAAAGAATTCAAGGAATTATCAATCAGCAAGCTCTTAAACAACAAGTTTCGGATCTACCCGCTTTGATGCGCCGAGTGCACAGTAAACTTGAACAACAACCTATTGCACTTCAAATTACACAAAAAGACGGCTCAAAAACACCCATGTTATTTCAAAAGCATCATATTCAGTCGTTAGCTAGCATGATGATTGCCGATCCTAACCAATATCTTGCCATGCTAATTCATATTTATTTAGGTTTAGATAATGGCAATACCGAGCTGTTAAAGCATGTTTTACAGCGTGGAATGTTTACCGATGAGCCCATTACGTTCAAATTGATGCCGCTGGCGATGGATGTGGCTTCAGGGATCACCGCTAAACGCCTTGCAAAAGTGACAAACCAATCGCCAACGGCCTTGCTTGGCGACAAGCTTAACTTTCCAATGCCAACACTTCACTTGATAGATAAAAAACTAGATTTAGGCGATGGTTTTAGAACCGCTCCCCTATCCAACATCCCAACTTTATTGTTTACAGGGAGTCTAGACGGTAGAACTTATCCAGAAGAACAACTTGAAGCTGTGAGAGGGCTCACAAATTTGACCCTGATTATGGTGAACAATGCGGGCCACAACCTTTATACAAGCTCACCCTTGGTGCTCGCCAGAATGCAAACTTTCTTAAGCGGAAAACCCGTCAGCGCAGAAGCAATCCAACTACCGCTACCAAAACTTGCGCTGTCAGCACCTTATACCAATTGAATTAATTCTCCAATCAATTTGAAAGGTGAAATAGCATATTAGCTTCGTTAAAAATTTCTCATTTAGAACAACTAAATAGCAAAATTTTTGCCTTGCTACTAAAGCTATTTCCCCGCTTCAAAATAGATCATTTACCTAATACAACTGGTATTAACCCCAAAAACGACTCTAAGTGAATTGAAAAAGCAATTCACTCTGAGCGGGCTATCAACAACAAAGTTGTTGATAGCCCATAAGCTTGAGTATAATTAGGCTTTTGGCCTCTTACATCCATAGCATTATGAAAAAGCTCTCAAAAGTACAAGAAAAACAACAAGCTTTGGTACTGACCATTGCAGATAAACTCGAAGAACAAGCTCGTGCAGAAATTCCCGGCATGGTGCAATGTTGGTTTGATGTGGAATATCACTTGTTCCCCGGCTCATTAATACTCTTTTTCCAATTTGAGAACGAACAGGCACTGGAAGCCGCAAAGCCAGAACTCCTTAAATGGCAAAAGCGCTTAAGCGCCGCCATGCTGAAAAAAGGAGTGATTTTAAAAGATATGCGTAAACATTTAACCTTTACTTTGCTTGGTCCTGAAGACTGAAGCAATGTAGATTTATTCGGGTTTGTGAAAAACTGTCACTCTTCTAATTTCAACCATACTATTTGGTTATTATTAAAAAAAGTGTATATGTTACCCTTGTAATACCAAATAGTCTGGGTATCGTGTAGCGGAAATTTTGGTCTTCTCAGTGTTGGAGTTTGAATGCGTATATTGTTGTTATTGCTGTTTTGTTTAGCAGCTCAGGCTTTGGCTTACCAAGTACAACCTATGATTGTCGACCTCTCGTCACATGGTAAAAAGTCACTCGTGACCTACCGCCTCCAAAACCCCAGTGACAATCCTTTACCCATCGAGATAGAGGTACTTAAACGTACTTTTGACGAGCACCAAAAAGAAGTGCTGATCAGCGCCGAAGAAGACTTTATTGTGCTGCCTCCGCAAGTGGAAGTACCGGCAAAAAGCTATCAAGTATTCAGAGCAAAATACCTAGGCTCGCCCGAACTCAAACAAACACAGTCTTATCGCATTGTCTTCAAACAGCTGCCACTTCCCGGAGAAGATGAAGCATCTGGCGTTAAAATGGTATTTAACTTTGCCACTTTAGTGTTTGTAAGTCCGGATGGTGTTCAATCGCAAATAAACAGCGCGCTGCAATGTGAAGAGCTAACCGACTGTACACTCACCCTAAGTAACCAAGGCGACCGAGTACTAGACCTATCGCAGTTTGAATACCGTTTCCACGATGGCGCAACTGTCATAGATTGGGTGAAGTTTCAGTCAGTTACTTCAGGCCGTATCATTTACCTAATACAACTGGTATTAACCCCAAAAACGACTCTAAGTGAATTGAAAAAGCAATTCACTCTGAGCGGGCTATCAACAACAAAGTTGTTGATAGCCCATAAGCTTGAGTATAATTAGGCTTTTGGCCTCTTACATCCATAGCATTATGAAAAAGCTCTCAAAAGTACAAGAAAAACAACAAGCTTTGGTACTGACCATTGCAGATAAACTCGAAGAACAAGCTCGTGCAGAAATTCCCGGCATGGTGCAATGTTGGTTTGATGTGGAATATCACTTGTTCCCCGGCTCATTAATACTCTTTTTCCAATTTGAGAACGAACAGGCACTGGAAGCCGCAAAGCCAGAACTCCTTAAATGGCAAAAGCGCTTAAGCGCCGCCATGCTGAAAAAAGGAGTGATTTTAAAAGATATGCGTAAACATTTAACCTTTACTTTGCTTGGTCCTGAAGACTGAAGCAATGTAGATTTATTCGGGTTTGTGAAAAACTGTCACTCTTCTAATTTCAACCATACTATTTGGTTATTATTAAAAAAAGTGTATATGTTACCCTTGTAATACCAAATAGTCTGGGTATCGTGTAGCGGAAATTTTGGTCTTCTCAGTGTTGGAGTTTGAATGCGTATATTGTTGTTATTGCTGTTTTGTTTAGCAGCTCAGGCTTTGGCTTACCAAGTACAACCTATGATTGTCGACCTCTCGTCACATGGTAAAAAGTCACTCGTGACCTACCGCCTCCAAAACCCCAGTGACAATCCTTTACCCATCGAGATAGAGGTACTTAAACGTACTTTTGACGAGCACCAAAAAGAAGTGCTGATCAGCGCCGAAGAAGACTTTATTGTGCTGCCTCCGCAAGTGGAAGTACCGGCAAAAAGCTATCAAGTATTCAGAGCAAAATACCTAGGCTCGCCCGAACTCAAACAAACACAGTCTTATCGCATTGTCTTCAAACAGCTGCCACTTCCCGGAGAAGATGAAGCATCTGGCGTTAAAATGGTATTTAACTTTGCCACTTTAGTGTTTGTAAGTCCGGATGGTGTTCAATCGCAAATAAACAGCGCGCTGCAATGTGAAGAGCTAACCGACTGTACACTCACCCTAAGTAACCAAGGCGACCGAGTACTAGACCTATCGCAGTTTGAATACCGTTTCCACGATGGCGCAACTGTCATAGATTGGGTGAAGTTTCAGTCAGTTACTTCAGGCCGTTTTATAATGCCAAATCACACTATGGTGATAAATTTACAACCATTGCTCAATGACAAGCCGAGTAAAACAGTAGAGCTTATCAATCTACTGGCTTCTAAGTAAAAAATAGCTAGATGTTAACAGTGCGCTCAAGCCTGGGCTTGCCTCGTTTAAAACAATTTTGGTTTACTCCACTTTATCTGATGTGGACAGCCCCCGCATGGGCGGCAGTTTATTCAATGGATTTTCCTGTTCGGCTGAATAATGCCGAGGTGGGGCAAGTTTCTGCCTCTGTAGATGGATACGATTTAAAATCGGTTTCAGCCATGCAGCTAAAGGAAAACCTACAATCGGTATTAAGTAAAGACGTACTCGATTGGCTCTCAAGTCTTGAGGAGCACGAGGTCACCCTATATATGTTACAAGCAAAGGGAATTACGCTTGATCTCAAGGCACAAGATCTCACTATAGACATGTCACTAGCAGAAGCGGCCATGGCTACAGACACGCTTTCTTATGGCAGAAAGAAATACTTTGAACAACCAACACAAGAAGCGCGTTGGGCTTTACTGAATAATCTCAACCTAAACCATGAGCGTAGTGACAATAATCAAAGCTACCACTCACAATTCGAATGGCTTATAAATGCCAATGTTGGCGGTAGCAACGGCATAAATATGCACAGTTCGGTTTTTTGGGAAAGCGGCAGCACCGAGCAAAGTCACGTCTACCGTGGTGATACGGCGGTATTTTACGACCAGCCCGAAAAACCGAGACGATTCACATTAGGCGATACCCAAAGCAGTAACAATGGCCATTTATCGGGTGCTCCACTTGCAGGCTTCAAAGTCGCAAGCGCCTATTCAAAGCTACAACCCCAACGTAAGATCACCCCAGGTAACAGCCAACAGTTTATGTTACCCCGCCCTGCAACACTTGAGATATTTATTAATGAGTTTTTGATTTCTAGAGTACGCCTCAAAGCGGGACGCTATGACCTCAATGACTTACCGTTGACTTCAGGCATAAATAATATTCACGTTGTTGCGACATATGCCAACGGTGAAACCCAGCACTTCCATTTTACTAGCCACTATAACTCTCGGCTATTAGCTCAAGGAGTGAGTGACTACTCGCTAGCAGTTGGTTTTTTATCGGTAGTAGATGATGGTCGTTATCATTATGACGACGACGCGCTGCTTTCTGGCAGTTACGAATATGGCGTTACCGACAAACTCTCACTTGGAGTTAATGGCGCGGCCCATCCACAAGGGCAAGTATTTGGCTCAATCACCACATTCAGTAGCCCTTTGGGCAATGTATCGCTGCGTTACTCGCAAAGTAAAACGTCTGATATTTCCGGCAATGCTTTCTCGATAGAAACCGAGCATAGTATTTTTGGTCATGGTAATTATGGCTCGCCCAACTTACGTTTGGGCTATGAAATCATGGAAGACTTTAGCAATTCGCCTTGGCTTGAAGAAGTCACGCTCAGCAATAACAAAAGGGCTTTTGCTGACTACAGCTATATTATCAACGACCACATAGACTTTACGCTCAACGCAACGCGGCAAGTAAATAATGAAGATTTGGTCACTAAAAACCTCTCTGCTGAGCTTAACTTTCGCTACGAAGGGGCTAGGGTAAGAGTTGGGTATAACCATAATGTCAGTGACGATCCTCGTGTCGTCTCTGAAAATCAATTCGTGCTTAACTTCACGTGGAACCATTACAACCGCCAAGACAACGTCCGCACGAGAGCTCAATATAACAACCGTAGTAAAGTCGCCAGCGTAAGCTATGCCAAAACTAACAATAACTACGTCAATGACTATGGCTATGAATTACGGGCGGAAAAAGGCAGTGGGTATAGGCAAGAACAGCTAAAAGCCAGCCATACTAACGCATTTTTTAGAGCTGATATGACCGCAAGTAATTACACTCGCTCGCAATTTACGAGTGACAGCTCCGCCAGTGTTAACTTATCGTCAAGTATAGGATTTGCTGATGGTCACTTTGGTATGGGTGCCACCACTACCACTCCTTTTGCTGTAGTTACTAAGCATAAAACATTAAAAAATAACGACGTATTAGTTAACGTTGACCGCTTTGGCCGTGCACAAAACCAACCAACGCAACACATTGGCGCATTAATTGATTTAGGCGCTGGCTACACCAACTATCAATTTAATATTGATGTACCCAACGCACCTCTGGGTTATGATTGGGGTCCAGGCACTTATAAATTAGTAGGTGGCGCCAATACAGGGCACCATATTCAAGTAGGTTCGGACCTGTCTTATACCGTGATAGGTACAGTGGTCGACGAACAAGGCACACCTATTGCACTGGGAAGAGGACAAGTAATAAGGCAATCTAGTGCAAGTGACAACGCTCCCATCAATCGCACCTTTTTTACCAACCGAGTGGGTCGATTTGTTGTAGAAGGAGTCAGTACAGGTAGCTACCTAATCGAAATTAACGACATCGTCGGACGATTTACCGTGAATGATGGCGAAAAACGATTTATCAAAATTGGCACCATCACGCTTGAGCAAGCACAATTACAGGGAGATCCAAACAAATGAAGTTCGCACTATTTTTGCTGCTTGCACTCAGCTATTTGATCTCGCCTTTTGCATTAGCCAAGCGCAACAAATGTGATGGCAATTTTTTGGCGACCTCTAACTCAGCCGAAATAAAAGAAGAGTATGGCAATCGAGTAACTGTATATTTACCGCTAAAAATACAAGTCTCTGATTCGCTTTTAGATTGTGCCGATGAAATCTGGGTTGAAGATACGTATTATTATTCGTTTGTCTTCTCGGGCCCGACTGAAGATAAATACGGTAGACTACTGGACTCTCAATACAAACGTATTAACGTTAAAAACGGTATCGCCAAAGCAGCCTTAACTAGCCGCTCTACACAAATGTGGATGCGCTTAAGGCACTACAGTTTGTTTCCTGCGGGTTATTACTATGGTGCGATAAAAGTGTCTATTGTAAGGCGCAACAAGGTCATCGCAGAGCAATATCTGGAGATGACCTATTATGCTGAGCCACAAATCGCCATCTCGCTCGATAACTCAAGCAAAGGTAAAGTGTCGGGCGATGATGGTCACTACCTCATAGACTTAGGCGAACTAAAAACGAATATGCGCTTTTACTGGGGTATAAAAATATTGAGTAATAGCTCATACGATATCGTCCTAGACTCTGAATATAACGGCTTGCGTCATGAAACCAACAAACGAGCCCTTATTGATTACGCAATTAGTTTCGATAACGTCAAAATATCGTCATCGGAACGTTTAACGCGAAGCTATAATTTCTATCCCGGCGTCAGAGATTCGTGGTTTGGCTTTGAATTTCAACTAGGCAATACCGAGCTTATGCCTGCAGGCTACTATCGCGACAATTTATCACTCACCGTATACCCAAGATAATAACTTGAATTATAAGAACAAAAAAACAAAACAATAAAAAAAAATAAAACTTAAAAACATTGGCACACCAATTGCTTTTAATTTGAAATAACTAGGTATTCAACCTAACACAGATTATAAAGCAGTACTTTATTCAAGGGGATGCGCCATGAACACATTACTTAAATCACTATTTGTTGCCTCAGCAATCACGTCAATGACTGCGGCAGCTGCTGTAGTAGAAACAACAGGAAATGAAGCAAGTTTCACCTTTGAAGGTACTATTGAAGCCATGTGTAAAACTGATAGTGGCTCAAACAGCGTAACTAACTTAAATCTAGATTCTACTCAAGAAACTCAAGAAATTGGTACGCTAGACGTGTGGTGTAACACAGGTGAAAATGCAATAACTGAATATAGCTCAGCTAACGGCGGCTTCTTAGTTGCTGGTAACGGCAAAAACAGCAAAATTGCTTACACGCTAGATATCGGCAGCACTTCAGGTGTTGACTTACAAAGCGGTACTTATAAGCACCTAACTACGCTTGCAGGCACAGGCAGCGCAGGTGACACGCAAGCAACTACGTTAAAGATCACACCACAGTCAAATGGCTTAAACGATGCGGGTACATACTCTGATACCATCACAGTAACGGTTAGTCCTAACTAACAAAATAATGAGGCAGCGAGCGTTTGACAAAAGCACTCGTTGCCCTCCCCCAAATAAAGTAAATGACCGGGCAAGTAATTATACATCCCGGCGATTACTTTATAGCGCTAAGGTAATGTTCTACTCTCCCCAAATCTACAGATAAAATATCCCGCAGCCCGTGGCATTTCACTTGCAAATTGAGACATAACTGCTGTACTTTATTTGAGGGGGAAGAAGCCATGAACACTATACAAAAATCACTCTTTGCAGTTTTAGTAAGCGCACCTATGTTTGTGCATGCTGCAGTTATTGATACAACGGCTTCTGAAAGTAAATTCTCTTTTGAAGGCACTATAGACCCCACTTGCAAAACAATTAGCACTGAAAACAACACCACGGGACTAAACCTAGACGCATCCCAAACTACCCAGCAGATTGGCGTATTAGAGGTTTGGTGCAATACTGGCGAAAACGCAACCACTTCTTATAGCTCTGCCAATGGCGGATTTTTAGTTTCCGATAACGGTCAAGGCAGTAAACTGGCTTACACCCTAAATATTGGTGATAGCGAAGGGATAGATCTGCAAAATGGTGTATATCAGCATACCAATGCAACAGCTGCAGGTACCGGTAGTAGTGGTGAAACCAAAGCGACGCCGTTGAATATCACCCCGCTTTCCAACGGCCTAAATGCCGCAGGTACTTACTCAGATGTCATCACAGTAACGGTAAGTTCAAACTAGCTACAAGATCAGAAAGCACCTTTGGCTTTTCTAAATAACCTGAGGTTTGGATAAGGAATGTTCCAACTCATTGTTGCTAAAGCACAACTTAGTTTTCTCCTTGTCTAGCCAGAGAGTTTTAGGGAAAACACCGCTTCCGCGTCCTGCTCTCGCTAAGGTACCTACATCCTGTAGGCAAGGCGAATTTACGCACCAATAGCTGGCTATTGGAAGTGAATTCAACGCAGTTAGCGCTAAAACAGGCTGCTAGAAAGGCATTAATTATCCGCAGCTCAGGTTAAATAGGCAAAGCTCTCCCCTTCTCCATCGACTCACTTAACCCAGCCGATTCCATATTGCGTTATTTTCAAGTAAGCTGCTAAGGCTCCTTATAAATCTCAAAAAAGAGGAAAGTACGTTGGATAAGAGAATTGAACCTGAGCTTCCCAGTATTACGCCAGATTTAGATCAGGTTGAAGCCTATAAAAACTCCACCACTCAAGCGAGCCATAAAACCTCAGCACCAAAAGAAAGTACCAAACAAACAAGCCAGCCCACCAAAGGTATGGGGATGATGAATTGGTTGGGTGCAATCTCGATTATTGCATTGGCCGCTGCGGCGTTTGCGCTCTACCAACAAAACTTAACAACCCAGGCACAATTACTCGAGTCAACAAATCGCATTGCCGAGCTTGAACATACCCTCACCGCCACAGATGAAGAGATGGACTTGTCCGCGGGTGCAATGCAAGCAAAATTGAACACACTAACCGAGCGCACAGACGAGCTTTGGTCACAGATGGATAAACTATGGGCGTCAGCGTGGCGAAGAAACCAATCAGACATCAAAAAGCTCGAAGAGCAAGCAAGTAATAACGCTAAAAACCAGACCAGTACGACTACCAAAGTAGAAACACTATCGCAGAGTCAAACAGAGCTTGCTTTAAAACTATCGCTATTAGAAGAACAACAGCAAGCCGCTAGTGTGCTAAAAAATCAAATTGCAGCCATTAATGGCGATGTTGATCAGTTAAAGTCTCAAGCGCAAAGCAGAGACTCTAAACAGATAGAGATCGGCGCAAGCCTTACCCAAATAGAGATGACACAAACCGCACTGGCAGAAAAATTAGAGCGTTTGGAGCGTAAATTGGCAGCAGCCCCCACAACTCAAACGCAACCAAAAGCGAATTAATCCGCCATTATCAATGGTACATTAGCAATATGAGTTGGTAGCGAACTAACGCAACCAACTCAGCTTTTATTCTCTTCGGCATTCACAAAGTCCCTCGCCAGTTCACAAAATATAACGTAAAATATCCCATTACATTCCTGTATTTATTCAGGCGTAAGCTTTACGCTTAAATTAATACACATTATCTACTCAGGCATACTGTTTTGCCGATTGAGTATTTCTTGCTTGAAGGCAACTATGAAAAAGACATTTGAACTAATTCACCCTAAAATCAAACTTGAAAGACGCGTTGACGCGGTTAAGCATGAGCTTAAAAAATACCTAAAGCGCGAGCGCAACAAAACTTTGCCAGCGGGCGCTGATTATTGGGATTTTGATTGTAAGTTTGGTAACACAGAAGCCGAAGCCGAGCCAGTGCACCTATCACAACTAAACAAGTTGATTGATAAAACGCAAACTGAAAACCTCACTTCCTTTTATGTAGAGATTTTAGCAAAGCCAGGCTATAGAAAATCAAACGATTTATCTGACGATGAGTTAGAAGACTACTAAGCTCAACTTCTGTAGGTCGAGCTTTAGCTCGACAACATCTGCCCTACCCAAAAAACGCAGATTAGGCTGCTAGAAAGGCATTAATTATCCGCAGCTCAGGTTAAATAGGCAAAGCTCTCCCCTTCTCCATCGACTCACTTAACCCAGCCGATTCCATATTGCGTTATTTTCAAGTAAGCTGCTAAGGCTCCTTATAAATCTCAAAAAAGAGGAAAGTACGTTGGATAAGAGAATTGAACCTGAGCTTCCCAGTATTACGCCAGATTTAGATCAGGTTGAAGCCTATAAAAACTCCACCACTCAAGCGAGCCATAAAACCTCAGCACCAAAAGAAAGTACCAAACAAACAAGCCAGCCCACCAAAGGTATGGGGATGATGAATTGGTTGGGTGCAATCTCGATTATTGCATTGGCCGCTGCGGCGTTTGCGCTCTACCAACAAAACTTAACAACCCAGGCACAATTACTCGAGTCAACAAATCGCATTGCCGAGCTTGAACATACCCTCACCGCCACAGATGAAGAGATGGACTTGTCCGCGGGTGCAATGCAAGCAAAATTGAACACACTAACCGAGCGCACAGACGAGCTTTGGTCACAGATGGATAAACTATGGGCGTCAGCGTGGCGAAGAAACCAATCAGACATCAAAAAGCTCGAAGAGCAAGCAAGTAATAACGCTAAAAACCAGACCAGTACGACTACCAAAGTAGAAACACTATCGCAGAGTCAAACAGAGCTTGCTTTAAAACTATCGCTATTAGAAGAACAACAGCAAGCCGCTAGTGTGCTAAAAAATCAAATTGCAGCCATTAATGGCGATGTTGATCAGTTAAAGTCTCAAGCGCAAAGCAGAGACTCTAAACAGATAGAGATCGGCGCAAGCCTTACCCAAATAGAGATGACACAAACCGCACTGGCAGAAAAATTAGAGCGTTTGGAGCGTAAATTGGCAGCAGCCCCCACAACTCAAACGCAACCAAAAGCGAATTAATCCGCCATTATCAATGGTACATTAGCAATATGAGTTGGTAGCGAACTAACGCAACCAACTCAGCTTTTATTCTCTTCGGCATTCACAAAGTCCCTCGCCAGTTCACAAAATATAACGTAAAATATCCCATTACATTCCTGTATTTATTCAGGCGTAAGCTTTACGCTTAAATTAATACACATTATCTACTCAGGCATACTGTTTTGCCGATTGAGTATTTCTTGCTTGAAGGCAACTATGAAAAAGACATTTGAACTAATTCACCCTAAAATCAAACTTGAAAGACGCGTTGACGCGGTTAAGCATGAGCTTAAAAAATACCTAAAGCGCGAGCGCAACAAAACTTTGCCAGCGGGCGCTGATTATTGGGATTTTGATTGTAAGTTTGGTAACACAGAAGCCGAAGCCGAGCCAGTGCACCTATCACAACTAAACAAGTTGATTGATAAAACGCAAACTGAAAACCTCACTTCCTTTTATGTAGAGATTTTAGCAAAGCCAGGCTATAGAAAATCAAACGATTTATCTGACGATGAGTTAGAAGACTACTAAGCTCAACTTCTGTAGGTCGAGCTTTAGCTCGACAACATCTGCCCTACCCAAAAAACGCAGATTGCTCGACCCCAGCAAAAACGTAGGTCGAGCTTTAGCCCGACAACACCAACAATACCAACTGGCACAAAATCAAGCGCATGATATAATCGCTCGTCGAATTTTTGCTGGCGCTACTGCCGGTATAGTGAGAATTAAAAAGTATGAGCGAGTCATTTGTAGCAATCGGATTAGTAAACCCTAAATCACCAACCAACGTGGGTGGCGTATTACGGGCCGCAGGTTGTTATGATGCGCAAGCCATCTACTTTAGCGGCAATCGTTACGCCAGGGCTGCAAAGTATCATACGGATACAAAAAACGTTGCCGACAACATTCCCATCAAACAAGTTGATGATTTCATCAGTTTAAAAGTAGCAGGCCGTGCACTTGTCTGCGTTGAGCTGGTAGAGGGCGCAACCCCACTGCCACAGTTTGCTCACCCCGACAATGCGTTATACATTTTTGGCCCTGAAGATGGCAGTCTTCCACAAGAAATCGTGGATACCGCAGACGCCGTAGTGTATGTACCAACCACAGGCTGCATGAACTTAGCGGCAACAGTCAATGTATTGTTATATGACCGCATGGCAAAACGCTCAACAGGATTTGATGCCTCTCAAATACTCACCAGTCGCGATATCAATAACCGCCTAACAGTTGGATAAGTTTTTGCTGTGAACATCTTTTTATTTTTAACTAACCCGCTCTTTGACCGGGTAGTGATTTGCATTTTTTAGGCTTTGTAAGTCATCAAAACGTACTCCGTGCTGAGCCATAACTGGGCGTACTTTTTTACTTATCAATTGCCGAATATAAAACGGTTGATTTGGTACAAAGTGATGGATAGTGTGTGTACGGCCAAAATCAAAACAAAATAACTGAAACGGCAAAAACCAGCGGCTGGTGATCACATGAGTCTGCTCTAACACGTTATTCACGCCACCATAATAATGCATTGAAGATGTGACAAGATTTAAAGACGCTGAGCGGATCATATTAGGCACAATCAGCACCACCATAAAGAACTCAGCAAGCGCTAGTAATTCAGCTCCCCATTTGGGTAGTTCAAATGGCTGAACAAATTGCAGCATGTAATAAGCAATCACACCATATAAAGTCACAAAATAAGCCGTGGCAAGCGGAAAGCCAGCATTAAAGACCTGCAAAAACTTAAAACCCTTGATTTCTCGACTAAACCGCTTGGCATTAAATAATAAACCTAGCAATCCATCTGTAACCACCACAGCTCGCAACCAAGGAGATTGGATACCATTACCCACCAAGCGCTCTTCTAAGTCTTGTTCAGTACCAGACACTTTATGATGATGTAAATGAATTTGCCTTCGATACCAAGGATTCACCGTATTTGGCCGCATTAGCCACACCGTCAACATCATAAAATGATATACAAATGGACGGTCACTAAAATACTGCTTGTGGATCAAATCGTGCTCAAGTTCATGAGAAATAGAGGTAATAAAAGCGGCCAACAGAATGCACAGCCACGAGGGAATAACGGCAAAATAATAAAGCGAGGCAACACCAATTAGCGTACTTAACGACAACAGCAAAATCACCATAGCAATGCTGTTTTGCCAGTTTAAAATAGGATAACGCGATCGAAGCGACTGCTCTTCCGCTTTAATCGTCAAAACAATCGCTTTAATGTTTTGTTTCGCCGTTAATGTTGGCATAGAAAACTTAATTCACCTTTTGATATCAAAATCATAGCGCAATCTCGCATTACGGTATTGCCGTAGCAGCGACTTTATGTCGCGACAACTTTAAAACAGCAACGCAACGAAACACCCAAACTCCGAGCTTCTATTGATTATCGTCCATCTCACATTGTCGTAGCAGCGGCTTTACGCCGCGACAACTCTAAAACAGCGACGCAACGAAACACCCAAACTCCGCGCTTCTATTGATTATCGTCCATCTCATATTGTCGTAACAGCGGCTTTATGCCGCGACAACTTTAAAACAGCAACGCGACACCTAAACTCCGAGTTTCTATTGATTATCGTCCATCTCATATTGTCGTAGCAGCGGCTTTACGCCGCGACTACTTTAAAACAGCAACGCCTAAATTCCGAGTTTCTATTGATTTTCGTCCATCTCATATTGCTTCAATATCGCCAGCATGCTCTCTGGAATTGGCGATTTTTTCCCTGTCTTCATATTAAACATCACCACATTCGCATACCCCGTTGTGCATACTGCTTGTTGCGATTCACTAAACGCCTCATAGCGCATGGTAAAACGGTCTTCTTTGATATCGGTGATATATGAACCAATATGCAAGGTATCGGGAAAAGTAACTGGTCGTTTATATTGCGCGTACGTATCACGTAAAATCGGACTATGGGTGGGTTCTGATAATACAGAAAGTAAGCCCGTTTGAGTCAAAAAATCGATTCGCGCGGTTTCAAAATAGCGAAAATACGACACGTTATTCACATGCCCCAACGCATCCATTTCTCCCCATACCACATTCACTTTGGTGGTGATTGCAAACTTTTCTAAAAATTCCTGCATGATGTTGCCTTTAATTTTGTTTATTGAACTCGAGAGTAACAACTCATCGTACCAGCAACAAGGTTAACGAGATAGTTTAAGGCAACTTGTCAAAACAAAGAAAGCAAAGCCAGCATTTCGCAGTGCAACCTTACGCCCCCCGTAGGTCGCCATTTATGGCGAAAAATAATGCCTCAGCTCCCTTTGATTTCAGCACAGCCTAAGTTACAAGAGTTAGTCTTTTTAGCTTTGCTGAGCCGTTTTTTACCCCGTAGGTCGCCATTTATGGCGAAAAATAATGCCTCAGTTCCCTTCGTTTTCAGCGTAGCTTTAGATACAAACACAATTCAAGCGCAATCCCTATCATTCCATCTCACAAAAAATTGACGCCTTTTATGGGATCAACACCTAAGACAAATCACCAATGATTTTTCTCAATATTTTCAATACATAACCAAACAGCAGAGCAATATTTTCAATACATAACCAAACAGCAGAGCAATATTTACAAGCTTGGTTTAAAAAATGCATCTGAAATCAAAATCAGAATTAAACTTAAGCGTGTCACCAATATGAACAAAAGCACAAATACAGTTTATGTACTGAGCGGTTACGCCAAATGTGCCATCTCTCAGCAAGGGAAATACAAACCCGGTAACAAACACTCCATCGGCCTGCTAACCACAGACGAAAACTATGAAGATAACATCAATAAACTTGAGGCCTTTATTAAAGATTTAGGTTGGGAGTCCATTACATTTTGCATGGTCGAAACCGTTAACGACATCAGCCCCCTATCCAACGATGTTTTGGTATCCAGTTTTCTTCGAGCTCAGCAAAATGGCCAATCGTTAGTAGTAAACGACCTGCCTATTACCGTCCATTAAGGCGGTAAATGCACGCAACAAGGCCTGACTGTCAGCAATGGCGGCAAAAGCACTACGCAACTCTATTCCGAGCTTAAGATGATCGGGTGGGAGATGTATGGACTCCTCCCCCTTAACGGGAGAGTACGGTATAAAGATATTGCAAAACACTTTTACCAAATAAGGAGTCCATACATGACACAGTCTAATTTAATCGCTATCGACTTGGCAAAAAACATTTTCCAAGTAGCACAGCTGAAAGGCAATAAACTCAAGTTTAATAAGCCAATGAAACGCGAACCTATGCTTGAGTTGCTAGCAAAAGCCGAGGGTTCAAAGGTCGTGATGGAAGCTTGCGGTAGCGCCCAGCATATTGCTCGCAAAGCGCTGTCGCTGGGGCATGATGTCATGTTGCTTCCCCCTAAATTTGTTAAAGCGTTTAGGCAAGGCCAAAAACTGATGCAAATGATGTCCTCGCTATTGCCAGTGCAAGCCAAGCATACAACGTGAAGCCCTGTAAAATCATGACGGTTGAAGAGCAAACGTTGCAGTCATTGAACCAAGCGAGAACCTTAGTAGATAAACAAAAGACCCAGCTTTCAAATCAAATACGTGGCTTGCTATTAGAGTTTGGTATTGTCATTAATCAAGGCGATGCAGCGTTAACACAAGCGGTTCCAGATATTTTAGAAGATGCTGAAAATGCGCTACCTATCGCATTAAAACAAGCACTCGCGGTGAGTTACGAGCTATATAAAACACAATGTGCCGCTAAAGCACAACTACATAAACAAGTTGAAGCGATAACCAAGCAAAATGACAGTTGCCAGCGTTTAATGGCATTAGAAGGCGTTGGCCCAATTACCGCGATAGAGCTGTTATCATTTTTAGGCAATACTTCACAATTTAGTGATGCCAGAGGAGCGGCGGCATGTGCAGGTGTTACACCGACCCAGCACTCATCAGGCGGAAAAGCCAAGATAGGTCATATCCCCAAAAGACGAGGCAATACATTAAGGAAAAACCTGTTTCTCGGTGCAAGAACGGTAGTCAGCAGGCTAAAACATAAAGAAGCGACCACAGAGAAAGAACGCTGGATAAAAAACCTACTCGCCAAGAAAAGCGTGAAATGTGTTGCCATTGCATTGGCCAACAAAACGGTTAGAACTGCCTATGCCTTACTTAAAAACGGCTCAACATACGAGCCAAAAATCTTAGCGGTGTAGCACTGAGTAACAAAAGAACAAATCAAGATAAACAGAAAAAGAAAGCAGAAAGCATACTGAGATTACCCCAGTATTGAACAAGCCAAGATAGAGCATTAAGCGGTGAGACCCACCCTTGAGAGCCTGTTAAACCGCAGGTGTATACAAATACCGCGTGGGAGAGAAGGCACAAGGGCGCGAATACATCAAAGAGGCCGAGGTAGCACCTCATCAAGAGCCCGGATATAAGCACGCAATCACACTAATAATGCTAAAAGTGGCTTGTACAATTGGAGGAGTCCATATAAGCGGCTTCACGCCGTGATCTTTTGATGGTTGCCATTAAAGGCTACAAACGGTTCGTAGCAGCGACTTTATGTCGCGAATTGTTTTTGAATCCAGCCTTCAACTTTACCTCATGTCGCTTCGCCGGCAAGGCAAACCAAAGAGGTACATCATTTGTCGCCATAAATGGCGACCTACGTAGAGATTTGCAGAGAAGTCGTGGTTTCGTTATAAGAGATCGCGGCGTGAAGCAGCTCCCACAAACCAAGAAAATAGCCAAACACAAGTCTTCACCAAATTCACATCCACAAAAAAGCCGCCCTTTTTGCAAAGTGCGGCTTTTCAATCTTTGCTAAGTCGCGCTAAAGCGCGACCTACAAACCCTTACGCATCGCGGTAAGTATCAACCGCTGGGCAAGAGCAGATTAGGTTACGGTCGCCGTATACGTCGTCGATACGGGTTACCGTTGGCCAGAATTTGTCTTTTGCTACGCTTGGTACAGGGAATGCAGCGTAAAAACGGTCGTATGCGCGGTTCCAGTCGTTGCTTAGTACGTCTGCTTGCGTGTGTGGTGCAAATACTAATGGGTTGTCTTCGATAGACCACTCGCCTGATGCAATCTTGTCGATTTCACCTTTAATAGAAACCATGGCTTCGATAAAGCGGTCGATTTCTACTTTAGACTCCGATTCCGTTGGCTCAACCATAAGTGTGCCCGCAACTGGGAACGACATTGTTGGTGAGTGGAAGCCGTAGTCTTGTAGACGCTTAGCAACGTCCATTTCGGTAATGCCAGTTGCTTCTTTCAGTGGGCGAAGGTCAACAATACATTCGTGAGCAACGCGGTCGTTACGGCCACGGTATAGAATTGGGAAGTGCTCGCTCAACTTAGCCGTTAGGTAGTTAGCGTTTACGATTGCCATTTCAGTGGCTTGTTTTAGGCCTTCGCTGCCCATCATCGCGATGTATGCCCACGAGATAGGTAGAATAGCAGCAGAGCCGTAAGGTGCCGCAGAAACCGCGCCGTTACCTACGTTTGTGCCTTCTACGTTGATCACGCTGTGGTTAGGCATAAATGGCGCTAGGTGCGATTTAACACCGATAGGACCAACACCTGGACCACCGCCACCGTGTGGAATACAGAATGTTTTGTGTAGGTTTAAGTGTGATACGTCAGAACCGATTGAACCTGGGCTAGTTACCCCAACCTGCGCGTTCATGTTTGCGCCGTCCATGTATACTTGGCCGCCGTGCTGGTGCACGATGTCGCATACTTCACGGATAGATTCTTCGTACACACCGTGTGTAGACGGGTAAGTGACCATGATGCACGATAGGTTTTCAGCTACGTCTGCGGCTTTCGCGCGTAGGTCTTCCATATCGATGTTACCGTTTTTATCACAGTCAACCACAACCACTTTCATGCTTGCCATTTGTGCAGACGCTGGGTTTGTGCCGTGCGCTGAACTTGGGATCAAACAGATGTTACGGTGACCTTCACCGCGAGACTCATGGTACTTACGGATCGCGATAAGACCTGCGTATTCACCTTGTGCACCTGAGTTTGGCTGTAGTGATACTGCGTCGTAACCTGTGATGTTCACAAGCCAGTCGTGCAGCTCAGTCATCATGATCTTGTAACCTTGTGCTTGGTCGATTGGGCAGAACGGGTGTAGCTCTGCAAACTCAGGCCAAGTCACTGGGATCATTTCAGCAGTTGCGTTTAGCTTCATGGTACATGAACCCAATGAGATCATTGAGTGGTTTAGTGCTAAATCTTTGTTTTCAAGACGCTTGATATAACGCAGCATCTCAGTTTCGCTGTGATAGCTGTTAAAGTTCGCGTGCGTTAAAATTTCGTCGTCGCGTACTAGGCTTGCAGGAATACCTGTGATGTTCTCGCCTGATACTTGTGCGTCTAGCGCCTCTACATTTAGGCCGTGGTCATCACCTAAAATGATGTCGAATAGCTCAGCTACGTCTGCACGCGTAGTGGTTTCGTTTACTGCAATTGAGTATTCGCCGTTGTGGTTAAGGGCAAAGTTTACACCTTTTGCTACCGCACGCGCCACAACCGCTTGCTTGTCAGCGTCGTCCGCTTTAACGGTAATGGTATCAAACCACGTATCGTGCTTAAGTGATACGCCTTTTGCTTTAAGACCCGTGGCAAGAATGCTTGCAAGGCGATTAATGCGCTCAGCGATGATCTTAAGACCTTGAGGACCATGGTAAACCGCGTAAAACGCAGCCATGTTCGCAAGTAGCACCTGTGCAGTACAAATGTTTGAGTTGGCTTTTTCACGGCGGATGTGCTGTTCACGAGTTTGCATCGCCATACGTAGCGCGTCGTTACCTAAACGGTCTTTAGACACACCAATAATACGGCCAGGTAGTGAACGCTTGTAAGCATCACGCGTAGCAAAGAACGCAGCGTGTGGACCGCCGTAACCCATAGGTACACCAAAACGCTGTGCTGAACCAAGGACGACGTCTGCACCTAGTTTTCCTGGTGCTTTAAGTAGCATTAAGCTCATGATGTCTGCGGCAACACAGGCAATCGCTTTTTTGTCTTGTACTTGTGTGATTAGGTCAGTAACGTCAACCACTTCACCTGATGTTGTTGGATACTGGAATAGCGCACCAAAAATCTCGTGGTTAGCAGCGTCGCTAGCAGGGCCTACTACTACTTCAAAACCAAACTGTTCAGCACGTGTAGATACCACGTCGATAGTTTGTACGTGTACGTCGTCTGCAATAAAGAAGATGTTTGCTTTTTTCGCTTTAGATACACGTTTTGCAAGCGCCATTACTTCTGCCGCTGCGGTGGATTCGTCAAGTAGTGATGCACTGGCTAAGTCTAGGCCGGTAATGTCCATAGTCAGCGTTTGGAAGTTAAGTAGTGATTCCAAGCGACCTTGCGCAATCTCTGGCTGATAAGGGGTGTAAGCCGTGTACCAACCCGGATTCTCAAGTACGTTACGTAGGATAACGTGAGGTACGTGCGTTGGGTGGTAGCCTTGACCGATATAAGATTTGAAAACCTTGTTTTTGCTTGCTACTGATTTCAGGTAACTTAGGGTTTCCACTTCTGTGCGGCTTTCACCGATCTGTAAGCCCTCTTCTAAACGAATTGAAGCAGGTACAGTTTGACCGATCAGCTCTTCAACACTAGATACTCCAAGAGCGCTTAGCATCTCGCTCACCTGTGCTGGGCTTGGCCCGATATGGCGGCGGATAAAATCTTGCTTTTGCTCTAACTGTTCAAGAGATTTGGCGTTTGACATTAGTCCAGGTTCCTATGATCCAAATGAAAAAGGTGAATACTGTTTTTATCTAAATGAGATACCTTGGTAACGGCAGTATTCTAAAAACATTGGCATGATCTCGTCATACCTTGAGCAAGCACCCTTGCCCAAAAAGCAACAATAAAAGCCCCTAAAAAGGGGCTTTTATTACTATCAACAAATTAGTCTTCGTCGATTGAATTTGCGTAGCCTTCAGCGTCTAGTAGGTTATCTAGCTCAGACTCATCAGACGCTTTAATTTTGAACAACCAACCGTCACCGTAAGCATCGTTGTTTACAGTTTCAGGCGCATCTTCTAGCTCTTCGTTGATTGCAACGATAGTGCCGCCGATTGGTGCATAGATATCTGACGCTGCTTTTACAGACTCAGCTACCGCGCAGTCTTCACCCGCGTCAACTTCATCATCTACATCTGGTAATTCAACGAATACCATGTCGCCTAGAAGCTCTTGTGCGTGCTCAGTGATACCAACAGTGTATATGCCGTCACCTTCAGCGCGAACCCACTCGTGTGAAGTAGCGTACTTTAACTCGCTAGGAATGTTGCTCATTTTTTTGTTCCTTTGGTCGGTTGCGATGTCACCCCGTGAGCGACATCAATGTTATTCTATTTATTATCTATAAAAACTAGATAATTGACTTGCCGTTACGAACGAAGCTTGGCTTAACTACTTTAACATCAACTAGCTTCTTACGCATTTCAACTTGTGCAGTCTCGCCAATTGAACGAGGTACACGCGCAAGCGCTACACTGAAGCCTAAAGTTGGTGAGAATGTACCAGAAGTGATAACACCTTCGCCACCTTCTACGATAACTTTAGAACCACCACGTAATACGCCTTTGCTTTCTAGGACTAAACCTACCAGCTTATCGGTGCTTTGCTCTGCACGCTGTTTAGTGATAGCTGCACGACCGATAAAGTCACGCTCCTCTGGCTCCCATGCAATTGTCCATGCCATGTTCGCTGCAAGTGGAGACACCGTCTCGTCCATGTCTGAGCCGTAAAGGTTCATGCCCGCTTCTAAACGTAGCGTATCACGTGCACCTAGGCCAGCTGGACGCACACCTGCGTCTAATAATTTTTGCCATAAGTCCGCCGCACCATCGTTGTGCACTACGATCTCATAACCCTCTTCACCAGTGTAGCCAGTTGTTGCGATAAATAGGTCGCCAGCTTGCACACCAAAGAATGGCTTCATGCCTTCAACAGCCGCTTGTTGTTGTTCGTCTAGGATAGTTGCTGTTTTTGCTTTTGCGTTTGGACCTTGTACCGCAATCATCGCGTACTCAGGACGCTCAGTGACTGTCACTTCAAAATCTGCCGCTACCGCACCGATATGTGCGAGATCTTTTTCGCGTGTTGCAGAGTTAACTACTAGGCGATATTGTGTTTCAGTGAAGAAGTAAATGATAAGGTCGTCAATTACACCGCCCTGCTCGTTTAGCATACCTGTGTATAGCGCCTTACCAGCCACAGTAAGCTTAGCTACATCGTTTGCAACTAGCTTTTGTAAAAATGCCTTTGCGTCTACACCTTCGATATCAACAATCGTCATGTGTGAAACGTCAAACATGCCCGCATCTTGACGCACCGCGTGGTGCTCTTCAATTTGTGAGCCATAATTGATTGGCATTTCCCAACCGTGGAAGTCTACCATTTTCGCGCCAGCTTCTAGGTGCTTCGCGTGTAGTACTGTTTTAGAAGTCATACTTATCCTTCACTTTTTTACTCAGCCGCCATCAGTTGGCGCTGAGGGGGTTATTGTTATCGCGCTTGCGATAACTGCACGGAATTTATGAAACGAGTTTAAAACCAGCGTCAGTGAGCGTCGTTTGCCACTTATCTAATACTGCAGCTTGCGCAATCAACTGATACTGTTGCTGTTCGTCCACCAGCAAGGTCGTAATAAATACTTCACCACTTTGCTTGCCATAGCAGGCATTTTTATCTGAGATCCTAAGGCCTGGCGTTAACGTAAAGTCACTGACTAAACGCTCAAACGCAAGCTCACCGCTTATGGTGGCAGCAACTAAATCATGACGGCGTACCAGTTCAATATCAAACTCGTCGGCATGGCTATCAATCAGTGTTGCCAGCTCAGCGGCTGCGCTTTCACTTACAACAAAACGGTAAGCTGTTTCACTAAAATAGTACACGGCGAAATTTTCGCCACTGTCTAGTTTGCCTTGAAAACCCAAGCCTGGTGCCATTAACTTATTCAAGTTAAGTGCAAGAATTTGGCTTAAGAAAGGCGTGGTCTCAAAGCCGCTGAAATCGAGTACAACAACAGCATCAGTTGGCATGTAATGGTTTTGCGCCGGAACACTGCCCTGACGGTGCTTTGCAAAGATAATTGGCGTGACGCTCATGGCACTACCTTAGTGAAATTTCGATGAGCAAAAGTATAAGGATGCGCAAACTCAACAACAAATTGTATTTACTTATCAATTGATAAATAATATTAATGTACTTGGGTTTTATAAATTGCATTTCCTTATATGAAAAACTTATCAATTGATGGATTAAGAACGCTAGTCACTGTGGTTGATGTCGGTGGATTTGCCAAGGCAGGTGAGTTGCTTGGCTTATCTCAGCCTGCTGTTAGCTTGCAAATCAAACGCTTAGAAGACATGCTAGGTTGCAAGCTGTTTAAAAAGCAGGGGCAAAGGCAGGTGTTGAATCAATATGGTGAGCTACTTTTGCCCCTAGCCAAACAAATGCTGCAGCAAAACGATGCAATTATTCAGCAATTTACCTCTGAAAGTGTTACGGGCCGAGTACGTTTAGGTATTCCCAGCGAATTTGCAGCACGGATCTTACCTTCTATTATTGGTGATTTCGTTTCTTTATATCCTGACGTTGCATTAGAAGTTAAATCAAGGCTGAGTAAACACTTACTTTCTGTTGTGAGACAAGATCAGTTTGATTTGGTGCTAGCGCTTAATGAAGAGCTGAGTTCGTCCAAGTACCCGGTGTTTATGCAAGACCAGCTGGTCTGGGTTGGCGATTTATCGCTTGCGCAGCATTCGGTGGTCACTTTAGTCACCGCGCCAGAGGGCTGTATTTATCGCCGCCGCGCTATCGAAGCGCTACAGCAAGCTGGATTACAATATCGGATTGTATACAGCAACGCCGACTTAACCGGCCTTACCGCCGCTTTAAAAGAGGGACTCGGGATCACTGTGCTGGCCAAAAGCACCGTGCCAGCAGAGCTGCCTTATCAGACCCAAACTCAAATATTACCCGAACTCGGCCAAATCGGTATCAGCCTAGTCAAAAACACCCAAGAATCCGCCCACGCTGTTGATAAACTCGCTGAGTTTATTGCATTGAGGTTAGGTTAAAATATCGCGGGGTAAACCCGCCCCCACCAACAACATAAAACCTTTGTGGGAGCCGCTTTACGCGGCGATCTTTTTATTTGCCGCCTATCGCTTCTTTAGCGAACAGGTGTTTGATTGGGCCGAGGTTGTCGACCAAGCTCAGGCCCACACCGCGTACTAGCTTTTTCAACGGGTGATTGCCTTCAAAAAGTTCTTTCAGCCCTTGCATCATGGCAATATGCTTTTGAGCATCTGCTTTTCTGCTGCGCTCATATTGGCGCAGTATCCGTGTGCTGGCAAATTGCTCTTGCGGTGCTGATAATAGCGTGATCAGATACGCAGCGTCTTTTAGCCCTAAATTCATGCCAAGACCTGCAAGCGGGTGAATAGTATGTGCCGCATCGCCCATTAAAACGATGCGCCCTTGCACCCATTGTTTTGCATAACGCATGGTCAATGGAAAAACATGTCTTTCGCTAATCAATTCACACACTCCACACTGCATATCAATTGCAGCACTTAATGCTTTATTAAACGCCTCGACTGGCATAGCTTGTAGCTGCTTTGCTTTATCCGGTGCGGTAGACCATACAATTGAATGAGTATATGGGTCATCAAGCGGCAAAAAGGCCAGCGGTCCATCAGGGAGGAACACTTGCCTTGCCGTTGCATCATGTGGCGCTGCTGTTTTTATCGTTGCAACCAGCGCATGGTGATCATAATCCCAATACGTGATTGGCATATTAAACTGCTGGCGAATAGCCGAACGTGCACCGTCAGCCGCCACCACCAACTTGGCCATCACAGGTTCACCAGTAGCTAAGGTTAACAGCACATCAGTATCTGTTTGATGCAAGCTTTGGTATTTTGTATTCCACATCAGCTTGGCCGATTGCTGTGCTTCGAGTGCTGTTAACAACGCATAGCGAATGGCGTCGTTTTCAATGATGTGACCAAGCTCAGGTAAGTCTAACGAGACATTATCAAAGGCAATTTTACCAAAGCTGTCTTTATCGCGTACATCCATATATGTGTATGCTGCGGCCCGCTGCACTTTAATATCTGGCCACACGCCTAAGCGCTCAAATAAAGCCTGACTTGCAGCGCTTATTGCGCTCACGCGTGCACTGTATTCTTGTGCCAATGGTGTTGGCTTTTCACCACTGTCTAGCACTAATACCGAGATATTTTGCTGCGCAAGCCCCAGCGCCAGCGTTAAACCAACACATCCACCACCAACAATACAAACTTGAACTTGTTGCATGCCAACTCCTTTATCCTTTATATCCCATCAATTGCTTGGCCAGCGGCGCTCTCGCTGTTTTGGACAGCGCCATAGTGAGTAGACCTAAACTACGGCCTAAGGCTAAGGTTCTTGATGAGTTTGAAAATAGTCGAACGAGCGCATCGGTTAATGTCATCACCGTATTAATATCATGCGCTCGCGCCAGTTGATAAGCACGCGTAAATTGAAAACTGCCCCACTCTTCGGACGCAATCGCCTGACATTGTGAGGTTAGTACTTGAATATCTCGTAGACCTAAATTAAAGCCCTGCCCTGCAATGGGATGAATGGCATGCGCCGCATTGCCAATCACCACCACGCGATGATGAGTGAGTTGCTCTACTCGCCCAAGCACCAGCGGATAGCTTGCTCTCATGCCCACTTGCACAAAGCGCCCGGCGCGATAACCAAAGGCTTGCTGCAATGCAGCTAAAAACTCGTGTGCTGTCATCGCTTCAAACTCGCTGAGTTGCTCATTTGGCATACACCACACCAGTGAATAGCGATTATCACTCATTGGCAACAGTGCCATCGGGCCATGTTCAGTAAAACGCTCGAACGCCTGACCACGATGTGCCGTGTCGATTTGCACATTGGCAATCAATGCACCTTGCTCGTAGCCTATGCTATCAAAGCCGATATTGAGCTTAGCCCGCGTGGGAGATTGCGCGCCATCCGCAACAACCAGTAATCGACTTTGTAATTGCTCACCATTATCGAGCGTCAGTTCAACCTGCTCTGGTTGTTGATGTAAATGCGCCACTTGGTTTGGGCAAAGCAGTGCAATATCAAGATTGCTCAACTGCTCGTGTAAAAAGCTGCCATAGGGATTGACTTCAACCACATAGCCTAACGCTTTTTGATTGTAATCTTCAGGATTGATCCACGCTTTACCAAAGTGACCTCTGTCTGAAACATTCACTTGTGTGATTGGCTCAACGTACTGCCACTCGGGATTAAATAGATTTAGCTCGCCCAAAAATGCGACCGACTGCGCAGCAAGCGCAATACTACGGTCGTCAAAACTTGGATGCTGCTTACCTTTGGGCGCGAAGGCTTCAATAACCGCAATCTTTGCCTGCGGAGAGACTTTTTTTATGGCGATGGCGGCGCTGGCTCCTGCCATACCCCCACCAACCACGACGACATCAAACTGTTGCACGCAAAGTGTCCACTAGTTATTCATTAATGCTTCTATTTCTGCGATGGTTTTTGGCACCAGTGCGGTTAAGTTTTCATAACCCGACTCGGTGACCAACAGATCATCTTCGATACGAATGCCAATTCCTTTATACTCATCAGGAACTTGCGCATCTTCGTCAAAATACAGACCCGGCTCAATGGTAAGTACCATGCCAGGTTCAAATGGACGATCCGCTTCATCTAACTTGTATTCACCGACATCGTGAACATCAAGACCTAGCCAATGACCTAAACCATGCATGTAAAATGCTTTGCATGCCTGCGCTTCTACGAGCTCATTCACGTCGCCCGCAAGAATGCCTAAATCTACTAGCCCTTGAGTCAATACGGTCATCGCCACTTGATTGGCTTTGACTAATGTACCACCCGGTTTTACTTCACCAAAGGCCGCATTTTGCGCCGCCAATACCAACTCATAAATCTTACGCTGCGCATCAGTAAACTGGCCGTTTACTGGGAAAGTACGAGTTATATCAGCTGCATAGCCTTCAAGCTCACAACCCGAATCAATCAGTACTAAGTCGCCGTCCTGTAGCGCATCACAATTGTCGGTGTAGTGTAAAATCGTCGCATTGATGCCGCTGCCAACAATAGTGCCATAGGCTGGGTGGCGCGCACCGTTCATTGCGTAATGATGATGAATTTCGGCTTCAAGCTGGTATTCCGTTGCGCCCGGCTTCGCAAACTGCATCGCACGTTTGTGCGCCTCAGCACTAATTCTGCCCGCTTCGCGCATGATGGCGATTTCAGCATCCGACTTAAATAAGCGCATTTCATGGACGAGTGGACGAATATCTTTGATGATCTCAGGGGCGCGATAGCCCTTTTTCGGTGCGCCACGCAATGTACTCAGTAACTGCCAAACCTTATCATCAAAGGCGCTATATGTGCCTTGCCCGTAGAATAATACCTTGCGACCATTCACGAGATTTAATAGCTCGTCGTCTAAGTCACTCAGCGCAAAGGTTTGGTCAAGTTCAAGTTGCGACTTAGCTTGCTCATAACCCATCCGGCGACCATGCCAAATCTCAGCAACCTTATCTTTATTACGACAAAACAGCGTAGACTTCGCGCTGCCGTCTCTGTCTTTCGTGAGCACCAAAACCGCACCCGGCTCTTTAAATCCCGTCAGGTAAAAAAAGTCGCTATCTTGGCGAAACGGAAATTCAGTATCGCGGCTACGGGTTAACTCTACGGCCGCAGGAATAATCGCTACGGCATTGTTATCTAATGCCGCAATAAGACGCGCACGGCGTGCTACAAACTCGCTGTTTTTTATCATAATTAATGTATCGTCTTTGATGTGCTAACGGACTGGGGATCTTTACCCATTTCAGCAAAGCATAACAGTGTAGAAACACGCACATATTCTACCACTTCGAGCAGTGCTTCTTTATCGTCGTTGCTGTCTTCAAAACCAGTATCAAGCTTAGTTATTTCGCTAAAGTCGTTAATCACTTCTTTAACATCTGCAGATAACTTACCGTAATCTTTTTGCTTTAAACCAAAGCCTAGTAAAAAGCCTGATACCCAAGCAATCAGTGCGTTAGCTTGGTCATGTAATGATTCATCTTCTGGCGGTAAATACAGTTCAAACTGGAACTCACCGTCGTTAAAGTGCTCGGCAACTTGCTTATATAAGTCGATGCAAAATTCTCTAATTGGCGCCGAAAACTTTTGACCGTCGTTAAATACGTCGCTCAATAGCCCTAAATACTCTGAATCTTCGATATTCAGACCACAGGCCAATAGCCCAGAAATGGTGCCGTGAACTTCAGCAGGGGCAATAAATAATTCGTGTTTTTCTAATAGCAATTGAGCTTGCTGGTAGTCTTTGAATTCGCTCATAAATACATTCCCAAGCAATTGATACTCCAATGCTACCACCGCAGCCTTTGCAACTCCAACGAATTGTATGATCAGCCTCAAGGCTGCTTTAGATTTCATCAATTTGGTGAAAAAGATATGGCGAATGAATGGGTTTATGAGAGATGAAGGGATTGAGGAGCAAGTCCACAATCCCGCTAAACGAGCTGGATTAGCTTTATTTACCGCTCGCTTTGATCTCGATAAGTTCCGACAGCGTTTCTGGATTTTGCGCCATAGTCATAGATAACTGCTGCCCCAGAGCCATCATACTTTGACTTTGTGGTACCGAAACAGATATAGCAAGTGATTCCATACCATTGGCAAAGTCATTCACAGCCGTTTGAATTTCAGCAGGTAACATCATCATTTGTAGTTGCTGGGCAACAATCGCCTGAAAGTCAGCCTTGCTCATGCCCTGCTGAGCAATTTCAGACTCAACTAACTGAGGTAAGCCGCCTGCATTATCAATATTAATGCTAAGGGACTTTAACTCAAGGGACTGCATCGCCGCCATCATTTGCGACTGCATTTGAAGCTCTTGTTCAAGGTTTGGTGTATCACCTTGAATTTTTGATGCCGCTAATGAAGCATCCATAAAGGCCTTACTATTTCCAAACTCAACATTCAAAGAGGTATTTACAACACCTTCTGTCGACGATAGAAATTTAAACTCGCTCGCACCAGACGCATCGTCATATGCCAGACTTGTCGTAAAATGGTAGGTAGCATTGACCAGCTCTTGTGAAATACCTTGGGTATATTCCGCTGCTTCTTTTGCTATTTTTAAACCAGCTAAGTCAAGCTCAGTATAGGGGCTGATTTTGTCTTGTTCATAACCGACAACGTTGAGTTTCTCAATGGTGAACATGGGAATATTTTCATCAGCTTGTGAAATCGTTAGGTCGGTAATTTCTACACCTCGAGTAAACAAATCAACTGAGCTGTTTGCAAAACTCACCGTAAGGCCACTGTCTTGTTCGAAGTTTTCTATTTGCTTGGTGATTTCTTGCTTCACTTGCTCATTTACATAATAGTTGGCGCCAATATACCCTGCGCCCGCTAGTACCACAACGGCAACTGCTAATGTGGACTTATTCATATTTTACTCCATTATTTAAAAAAGTGCCTCAAGCGCTTCACTGAGACTAGAGACGGCAACAATTTCCATCCCCTCAATATTTTCTTTTGGTTTATTTGCTTTTGGTACAATTGCTCTTGTAAATCCATGTTTGGACGCTTCACGCAATCGCTCTTGCCCACTTGGCACAGGGCGGATCTCACCACCAAGACCCACCTCACCAAATACCACCAGCTGCCTGTCTAAGGTTTGGTTTTTAAAGCTTGAAACCAGTGCAGCTATCAAGGCTAAATCAGCACTGGTTTCGGTTACTTTGACGCCACCTACGACGTTTACAAACACATCTTGATCCGACACCTGCAAACCGCCGTGGCGATGCAAAACCGCAAGTAGCATGGCCAAACGATTTTGCTCCAAACCAACGGTGACGCGACGCGGGTTGGCGAGCTGTGAGTAATCGACTAGCGCTTGGACTTCCACAAGTAATGGTCGCGTGCCTTCCCAAATAACCATGACTAATGAGCCTGGTGTTTGCGCTTCACCACGATTTAAGAAAATAGCCGAAGGGTTGTTTACTTCCTTTAAGCCTTGGCTTGTCATAGCAAACACACCTAACTCGTTTACGGCACCAAAACGGTTTTTATTGCCACGCAAGGTTCTAAAGCGGCTATCGGCACTACCTTCGAGTAAAATAGAGCAGTCAATACAATGCTCCAGCACCTTAGGGCCGGCAAGTGTGCCATCTTTAGTGACGTGTCCCACCATGATAATCGCGACCTGATTGGTTTTGGCAAAACGCGTCAAATAAGCAGCGCTTTCACGCACTTGAGAAACCGACCCCGGTGCAGACTGGATGTCACTCATATGCATTACTTGAATCGAGTCAATAACCATAATGCTTGGTTTTTCTCGAAGCGCGAGCTGGCAAATCGTCTCAACGTTGGTTTCTGCGAGTGTTTTTAACTTATTTGTCGGTAGCCCCAGTCGTGTCGCACGCATGGCAACTTGTTGCAGGGACTCTTCACCGGTGACATACAAAGTGTTCATGGTTTCGGCAAGGCGACACATGGTTTGCAGCAGCACCGTACTCTTACCAGCGCCGGGGCTACCACCGATTAATATTGCACTTCCCGGTACAACTCCACCACCAAGGACACGGTCAAACTCTTTAAAGCCAGTTGAAAATCGCGGTAACTGCTCTAGATTAACTTCATCTAAGGTTTGTACTTTAGCTTCAACAAGGCCGGCATAGCCTGACGTTGAACCGCCTTGAGGGACCGATTTTGCTGACGGAACGCGAAACTCCGTTACGGTATTCCATGCCTTACACTCCGAGCATTGGCCTTGCCAACGCGCGAATTCGGCACCACAATCGCTACATACAAATGCTGTTTTCTTTTTTGCCATAAATTACAGGTATATATCTTGCTTAAACACAATAATAGGTTAAGAATAAACTAATAAAGCGCCAATGTTGACATAATATTGGCGGTGACCCAACTGGTCACATAAAATGAGCGCGTGTAAAACTGTTTATGCCTGAAGATAGATTACAAAAATATCAAAGCTTAATTGAGGATTTAAAACTAGATCTTGGCGATCCGGCTTTTGATCGCATATTTAAGCAACGTACTGCGGACCTATCCAAGCCGGACCAATTTCTATTAAAAATGGAAATGTCGCGGCTCTCTCAGCCCGTGGCACGATTTATTGACCTCAGAGGACAAGTCGCAGGTCAAGTTAAGCCTTATGAATATGAAGGCAAACAGCACTTTATGGATGACTTAGCAATCGAAGTGTTCGAGCGGGAAGTCGCTAAACATGGGGGTTATACCCTTGCAGTTTACGAATCCGTAATGAGTACCGACAATAATTATAAGGTCATGCAAAAGCAGGCCAAAGCACGGGAAGAAGAGGTAGAAAAGGACGCAGTCAATCATAACTACACTAAACTAGTCCGTTTCGCGTCGTACGAAAGCCGCTCCGAAGAGCGCATGAATTACTCCATTAAGATCACAGTGGAACTGGCAAAAAATCGCCCTAAGGTTTCCGCTACTACCTCCGATATTTCCCTCAGTGGCGCTAAAATAAAATTACCGACCAATCAACAGGTAGATCCCGGACAAATTATTTCGATCCGCTTAGTGGGTCTCGAGCAAGACTTTGAACTTGGCTTGAAAGAAGGTATTCAGTATGAAGTCGTCGCCGTAGAACCCGGCACGATTGAATACAACCAAGTTCGCTTAAAACGCACATTTATCGAGAAAAACCAAGGATTTGATGACTTTTTAAATAGTTTTATACACGGTAACAAACGCCGCTATAAGATAAATCTCGACAACACTTTGGATGCTGTCGTTTGTAAAGGCTACGAACAGTATTATTTTCCACGCGTATGCTCTTTGTTTGTTTTCATCAGTGAGAAACAAAAACAGCTTTATCCAAGCATGGTGCTTACCAACGAAAATAACGCCCATATCAATTACTACTTTGAAGACGAAAGAAAACAATCAGGCCTTTATTCCGTCTTCAACCAAAAACGAATGCAGCGACTACTTGCGCTTTCTGGCGCGGTAAAAGAAGCGGTATGCCATGTATTTACTCACTCAAGTCAAGGCAAAATGTACTTTTACTCAGCCTTTGACTTTGAGCTGGAAGAAATGCAGCAACTAAACGATCTGTTCTTTGCCTTTGGCAGCCAAAAAGACAGCTGGCGCACGTTTAAAGTACAACTCATGCCAAGCCATCATGAAGATGCGTTTATCCCGCTTTCGCTTCCTGCAAGTGCAGGCAAAAATGTCGAAAAGCTAAATAAACGCCCCACCCCGAGAGTGCAAGGCTTTATCCAAGACGTAAAATATCTCATGTTACTGACAGATATTGGAAACCCGTCTATCACTGAGCGATTCCAACGCCTGAGTTACGAACAAAGTTTAGTTAATCAGTTAAAGAAGTTCGGTCACGGCAAGTCAGCCACTCCTCCTCCACTTGAGGTGGTTGCGTTAGAATACGTTAACTTGCGTGCACACAGGCGCTACCTGTATAAAACCAATGTCGTCGTTCATATTGATGGCCAAGGCACGTTCAACTGTGTTACCCGTGACTTTTCTGTCATGGGTTTACAAATAGAATGCGGCCAAGAAATGCCGCTGAATAAAGGTGACTCGATACACTTAGACTTAGTCGATTTGCAAAAACTGACAAAACAGCACAACTTAACGAATTTGCGCTATGAAGTAATGATGGTCAATAAAACTAAAACTATCATTAACTTGAAAGTCCAGAAAATAGGTCAACTCGACCATTCTGCCATGGGGTTCTTTAAAGCCCTTATTGAGAGCAATAAAGACAAGCTAGTTGCTTGTGATGAAGCACCAAAGGTGCCGGGGCTATCACTTGCACTGCGTAACATGGTGACTAAATCCGTTTGTCAGTTTCCACTTTATTTACACAAAGAGACCTCACATAATGCGGTGGGAGCAATTGGACAGGGGCTTTACCCGACATCCCTTCACCACTTATTGCATTCGTTTAGTGATAATGACAATAACACTTTGGACGCCAAGGCGATTTTCCCCGAGCGTTTCGTCGAAGAAAAGCTAACAGAAATTCTAAAGGCGAAATCGCGACAAGATAAACCGCTTAAATACTTGGTGTTTATTAAGTTCAATCCAAGCCAAACCAATCAACATGAGGCGGTTGGTGCGCAAGTTATCGCTCATGATGAGTCTATTGACAGTTTGTACTTGTATGCTAAAAAAGCACTGCGCAACGACTTACTCTTCGTCTATCAGCTCTATGTATCAAAAACCGGCCGCCCAGATATGGATTACCTTGCTAATGAGCTGCGCTATGTAAGCCACTATGCAATCCACAAAGCAAAAGACCTGGAAGAAGCGCTTTGGTCAGTAACTGGGGTGTGTGATTTGATAGACGTTACGGATTATGTGATTCGAAATATGGGCTTTGATGCGCCGCTTGTTACCAAAATGGAAGAGCAGAAAAAACGCTGGTTAGAGACCAACTTTAAACACTGATTTCAAATGCTCCCTATACGCTTACGGTATATGGAGCATTGTTATAAAGGTAGGTGTGATTTGCAGCTAGGGCTACTCCACCCAACCAAATAAGGTTAATACAGCAATAATCACGAGATAAAACAAAATATTGCGCTTCACGAGGCGCATCATACAGCTTGCTTCAAAGGTACAACCTAAAAACTGCTGTTCAATTTGCTCAGCCGCAAGTGCAGTGCTTGTGACGATTTGACGATTTGTGGTTTTAAAATCTAGTACATACTTCAACCAACTTGATGTACCTTTACTAAAGTTACCAATGATCAAAAAACCAAAGCTTGCGATCCGTGCCGGAAGCCAATTTAGCCAATAAAATAACCGGCAAAACTGCTCAAACACATGCTGTAGCGGCGGGTTTTCTTGCTCATGATGCCAATGCACAATTTGCCTTACCATCGCATATAGCACAGCACCCGGTGCGCCCAACGCCACAAACCAAAAAATAACTCCGCAGTAATGTTGAAAGTTGATCCACGAAAGCGTCTGACCAAACGTCTCGCCGCCCGGCTCATCTTCTAATTTGTCTTGCCCCATTTGTAACGCATAAAGCGTAGCCGCTTCGTTATCACCTCTGGTCAGCGCATTTAAATAGCCTTTATAAAGCTTGCGATATTTTGCACAGCCAAAACAGACTAAGAGCACACAGATATTGATTGCAAACTGCCAAAATACAAAGTCACTTAGACTGTAAATAAAAGCAACGACCAATGCAGGAATAACTAACCAAAGCATCACACCGAAATGCGAGCCCAACATGGCATTTGGCTGAGTCCAAGATTTGGTTTTCGCGTAGTAACTTTGCAAGTAATGGTCGACTTGCCAGTAGTTCGCCCGCGCGCCAAGACGTTCAATAATAAGCGCGATGATGATAGAAATTAAGATCATGCTTGCCTAGCTCTCTTGGTTATTTAACAAGGTAAAATAATACTGCCAATCAAATGCAGCCCCTGGATCTGTCTTTCTTCCTGGAGCAATATCATTGTGCCCTACAATACGATCATTCGTAAGCTTTGGATAGTGCTGCTGCAGCCAACGCGTTGTTTTTACTAAACTCGCATATTGTGCTTCGGTATATGGCATGGTGTCTGTGCCCTCCATTTCAATACCAATTGCAAAGTCATTACAGCGCGTTCGACCTTGCCACTCAGACAATCCTGCATGCCAAGCCCGATCAATGAAGGGAACGTATTGGGTGATGCTACCGTCACGACGTATGACGCAGTGCGCCGACACCTTTACTCCCTCTAAATCAGAAAAAGTTGGATGTGCGTCGCAGTCCAGCGTGCCCATAAATAACTCTTCCACGTATGGCGTGCCAAAGCACCCTGCAGGCAGCGAGATATTATGGATCACCAGTAAATCTATCTCGCACGCTTGCGGTCTTTCATCGTAATGCGGGGATTGCTTGTGTTTAGCAAAAGGTAGCCAATTCAAAGTATTAGTTCCAAGCCTTGGTTTGCATTCGATTATAAAGACAAAATAAGACAAAAGGTAGGGATGGATTTATGTGTAATGTAACGATAGTACCGGGACATAAAAGACATAATAGTTCGATATCCAATTGCAGCTGGCAAACAATAACCGTAACAGCGGGTTTACCCCGCGACCTCCGTTTTAGCCGTCAACTCATTCTTTACAAACACGGCTTTGTATTTCAAATACTCTGTCGCGACATAAAGTCGCTGCTACGAAAATACATATTGGTTTCGACGTAAAGTCACAGCAAACAACGCATACACGTAGCAGCGGGTTTACCCCGCGACCTCTGTAGTAGCCATCACCCCAATCTCCACAAACAAGGCTTTGCATTTAAAATACTCTTTCGCGACATAAAGTCGCTGCTACGAAAACACATAACCGTTCGACATCACAGCAAGCAACACATAGCCGTAGCAGCGGGTTTACCCCACGACCACCGTTTTAGCCATCAACTCATTCTCTACAAGCAAGGCCTTGCACTTCAAACACACAGTCGCGACATAAAGTCGCTGCTACAAAACACACAAGGGTTCAACATCAAATCACAGCAAGCAACACATACACGTAGCAGCGGGTTTACACCGCGACCTCAGTTTTAGCCATCAACTCATTCTCTACAAACAAGCCTTTGCACTTTAAATCAAACATACTGTCGCGACATAAAGTCGCTGCTACGAAAATACATATTGGTTTCGACGTAAATTCACAGCAAACAACACATACACGTAGCAGCGGGTTTATCCCGCGACCTCCGTTTTGGCCGTCAACTCATTCTCCACAAACAAGCCTTTGCACTTCAAACACACAGTCGCGACATAAAATCGCTGCTACGAAAACACATAACCGTTCGACATCACAGCAAGCAACACATAACCGTAGCAGCGGGTTTACCCCGCGACCTCCGTTTAACCGCCAATGCACTCTCTACAAACAGAGCTTTGTATTTCAAATACTCTATCGCGACATAAAGTCGCTGCTACAAAACACACAAGGGTTCAACATCAAATCACAGCAAGCAACACATACACGTAGCAGCGGGTTTATCCCGCGACCTCCGTTTTGGCCGTCAACTCATTCTCCACAAACAAGCCTTTGCACTTCAAACACACAGTCGCGACATAAAATCGCTGCTACGAAAACACATAACCGTTCGACATCACAGCAAGCAACACATAACCGTAGCAGCGGGTTTACCCCGCGACCTCCGTTTAACCGCCAATGCACTCTCTACAAACAGAGCTTTGTATTTCAAATACTCTATCGCGACATAAAGTCGCTGCTACAAAACACACAAGGGTTCAACATCAAATCACAGCAAGCAACACATACACGTAGCAGCGGGTTTATCCCGCGACCTCCGTTTTGGCCGTCAACTCATTCTCCACAAACAAGCCTTTGCACTTCAAACACACAGTCGCGACATAAAATCGCTGCTACGAAAACACATAACCGTTCGACATCACAGCAAGCAACACATAACCGTAGCAGCGGGTTTACCCCGCGACCTCCGTTTAACCGCCAATGCACTCTCTACAAACAGAGCTTTGTATTTCAAATACTCTATCGCGACATAAAGTCGCTGCTACAAAACACACAAGGGTTCAACATCAAATCACAGCAAGCAACACATACACGTAGCAGCGGGTTTATCCCGCGACCTCCGTTTTGGCCGTCAACTCATTCTCCACAAACAAGCCTTTGCACTTCAAACACACAGTCGCGACATAAAATCGCTGCTACGAAAACACATAACCGTTCGACATCACAGCAAGCAACACATAACCGTAGCAGCGGGTTTACCCCGCGACCTCCGTTTAACCGCCAATGCACTCTCTACAAACAGAGCTTTGTATTTCAAATACTCTATCGCGACATAAAGTCGCTGCTACAAAACACGCAAGGGTTCGATATCAAGTCACAGCAAACAACACCTAACCGTAGCAGCGGGTTTACCCCGCGAAATAAAAGCCACCTCGCCAAATTTCGTGAATTCTTCTCCATCAATTGTACTCCTAGGCAAACGCGCGTAAAATTCGGCCATTGCAGAAAAAATGAAAAGACAACCTATGATTGACCAAAACCTTATCAGCCAATTGGTAAAGCAGGCGCTAGACGAAGACCTTAATTATCAAACACCAAACGAAGGTGATATTACCGCAGCCCTTATCCCAGAAACGCAGCAAGCAAATGCCTATGTGATCACAAGGGAAGATTGTGTGTTCGTTGGCAAGGCGTTAATCGAGGAGGTTTTTCAACAAGTTGACCCAAGTGTTAGCGTCAACGTACTTGTGAACGACGGCGATTTTGTTGCCGCCAACACTCGCTTGTTTACCGCAAGCGGCTCAGCAAGAGCGATTCTAACCGCTGAACGCACGGCGCTTAACTTTGTACAAACGCTATCGGGCACGGCAACCACCACAGCAAAATATGTTGAGATTTTAAGTGGTACGCAAACTAAACTGCTAGATACACGTAAAACCATCCCAGGATTAAGAGCGCTACAAAAATACGCCGTTAAATGTGGCGGTGGTAAAAATCATAGAATCGGTCTATTTGATGCGTATCTTATTAAAGAAAACCACATTGCCGCCTGTGGCAGTATCGCCAAAGCCGTTGCCACTGCGCGTAATAACCACCCAGACAAACCTGTGGAAGTTGAAGTAGAAAACCTAAGCGAATTACAACAAGCCTTAGATGCTGGCAGCGATATTATTATGCTGGACAACTTCAGCGTAAGTGAAATTCAACAAGCGGTTGAAATCACGCAAGGCAAAGCCAAGCTGGAAGTCTCTGGTAATATGACCATTGAAATTTTGACGACTTACGCACAAGCTGGTGTTGATTTTATTTCAAGCGGCGCACTGACCAAGCATGTACAAAGCATCGACCTGTCGATGCGCTTTGAATAATGTAAAGTTTTAGACAACTACCTCTCTTTTATACATACAAAAAGGGCCTTGATTGAGCCCTTTTGTTTTTCTGTCTTACTTAATGTGGCATTCAAGCTACCAATGCGACACTGCCAGTAATGGTTCAACTTTCTGTAGCCTTATTCAATAACAAAATCGCTACCATAAACTGAGTATTCTGCGCCTTCCCGTAATCTTCCGTAATAGAGAAAGTTTTCTATTTCGTTGACAAACCTACTTAAAACCCGTTAAATACGACAAAAGAACTAGAGTGTAACAAGATCTTAATGTTCGGTAACGATTGGTTCCGTTCGTTTTTTGAACCGATATTAGGAAAGCTTGAGCTACCGCAAGAGAATCAATAATTTATTATTAAAATTTGATTGTAGGCATCAGTGTTTACTATTAAAGTAAATGTTAATTGTGATCGCTGAAACTAAATCGGTGCTACACTCTTAGTTGATTAGGGACCGGTCACAAATTTAACGGGCCTAGTACTGGTTTCATCCTTTGGTCACCGTTAAGTAAATTTGAGCACACCAGTTTGTTGATTCGATGGATTGGTAATTATTGCAAAGGTTTTAATAAACGCTTAACTTAAACCTATTATGGTTAAGTCACTTAAAATTTAGGAGACACATCATGACTCAAAAACAACAGGGTGGTTTTACCCTAATCGAACTAATGATTGTAGTTGCAATCATCGGTATTCTAGCTGCGGTAGCTTTGCCTCAGTATCAGGATTATGTTGCACGAAGCCAAGTGTCAGAAGCTTCAGCTTTATCAGGAAGTGCAAAGACCGCAATAGCAGAACTTCGTCAACAAACAGGAAACTTTCCAGGAGCCGCTACTACTCCAGCTAATACTGACTTAGCAGCAACAGGCACCTACGGTGCGTTAGCAGTTGGGGTTGACAATGGTGTTATTACTTTCACTTTTAACAATACTACTGCTACTGAATTACGCGGTAATACAATTGTATTTACTCCAAATATCGCTAACAACTCATTTAGATGGACATGCACAGCATCAATCCCTATTGATTTAGCTCCGCAGGGCTGTACTGCAATTGCAGCTCCATAATAACACTCTTCCTAGGGTGCTTTCGCACCCTTCTTATGTATAAAGACTATGAGTGATAACAAATTTGATACGTTTGTATGGACCGGTTTTAATAATCGGGGAAAGAAGCTTGAAGGCGAAATGACTGGGCAAAGCATAGCACTAGTAAAAGCTCAATTGCGTAAACAAGGTATCACCCCTTCTAAAGTAAAAAGAAAACCAAAGCCATTATTTGGCTTTTCTGGTACACAAAAAATCACATCGTCAGATATCGCCACAACAACTCGTCAAATAGCGACTATGCTTATGGCTGGTGTTTCTCTGGTACAAACGTTAGAAATGCTGACTCGCGGGATAAAGAATAAGAGCTTATCAAAGTTAGTCGGCCATATTTGTGATGAAGTAAAAGCAGGCCAACCTCTTGCTAAATCTTTAAGAGCTTACCCTCGATATTTTGATGAGCTTTATTGTGACCTTGTCCATTCAGGGGAACAGTCTGGTGCACTTGATACCATATTTGACCGTATAGCGCTCTATAAAGAAAAAACAGAAGCACTAAAGTCCAAAATCAAAAAGGCGCTTTTCTATCCTATTGCGGTGATTGTCGTCGCACTAATAGTCACCACTATCCTTTTGATATTTGTTGTACCACAATTCCAAGATATTTTTGCCGGTTTTGGCGCTGAGCTTCCAGCATTTACTCAAATGGTTATCCACATCTCTGAGTTCATGCAGGAATACTGGTGGGTATTTGTGCTTGGTATTGGCCTTTTTGGTTATACCTATAAAGAAATGCTGATCCGTAGCCCTGCGGTAAAGCATTTTAACGACCGTATGATGTTGCGTATTCCAGTGATTGGCGAGATCCTCAAAAAGGCAGCCGTGGCGCGTTATGCACGTACGCTTTCTACCACCTTTGCAGCAGGTGTTCCCCTTGGTGATGCGCTCGATTCTGCCGCAGGAGCGTCGGGCAATATTATCTACAAAAACGCAATTAAAGAAATTAAAGCAGAGGTTAACTCAGGTAACCAAATGCACTGGGCAATGCATAACACCAAAGTCTTCCCAGATATGGTAGTGCAAATGGTGTCTATTGGTGAAGAATCGGGCTCTTTAGATGGTATGCTGGCAAAGGTCGCTAACATTTATGAGCAAGAAGTCGATGATGCGGTGGATGGCCTTTCTAGCCTATTAGAACCACTCATTATGGTGGTACTCGGGGTACTGATCGGTGGCCTTATTATTGCCATGTACTTACCGATATTCCAACTAGGTTCCGTTATTTAATTTTGTTCACAAAATTACACTATTTAGAGGTACAGTGCTGTGCCTCTCAATAGTGCTGTGTGGTAAACTGCAAAAATCCATACCGAGCATGCCTCGGTAATTTAAACAAAAAATATAAGCAAGCGCCCAACTTATGCAAGATATTATCAACTTGATGCAAACCCAGTTATGGTATTGGTTACTCACCGTGGGACTCGTTAGTCTTTGCATCGGTAGCTTTCTCAATGTGTTTATTCTTCGCTTACCTAAAATGATGAAGCAGAGCTGGCAATCAGAATGTCGCGTGTTGCTCGCTGATGAGCTACCCAAACAAACCACTGAAGCACCTATTTTTAATTTAGTAAAACCAAATTCTCATTGCCCCAGCTGCAAAACACCAATTAAAGCGTGGCAAAACATTCCACTGATCAGCTGGCTATTATTAAAAGGCAAATGCAACCACTGCGACGCGTCAATCTCTGTACGCTATCCTTTGGTAGAGCTAACAACCGCCCTACTCTCCACATGGGTTGCTTGGCATTTTGGTGCCACTTTAGAAGCTACTCTATATATTTTGATTACTTGGGTATTAATCGCACTTACGGTTATCGATATCGACGAAATGTTGCTGCCCGATCAGTTAACACTACCAACCTTATGGTTAGTACTGGTTGCCAGTTGTTTTGGTGTTGGCATCGAGCCCAATGATGCCATTATCGGTGCGGCCATAGGTTATTTGAGTTTATGGAGCGTGTATTGGCTCTTTAAATTACTCACAGGAAAAGAAGGTATGGGCTATGGCGACTTTAAACTGCTAGCCATCTTTGGTGCATTGATGGGTTGGCAAGCAATCTTAACTATAGTGCTACTTTCAAGCCTAGTCGGCGCAATCATTGGTAGTATCCAATTAAGTGTTCAAGGCCGAGATAAAGCCACACCTATTCCGTTTGGCCCTTACTTAGCCATCGCAGGCTGGATCACCCTAATGTACGGCGAGCAGCTGCAGCTGTGGTACGTAAACTTAATAATGTAAAGTAACACAATGCTAAAAACAAATAATTGGATTTTAGGGGTGACGGGCGGTATTGGTGCGGGTAAAACGGCCATCACTAACCACTTACAGCAAAAAGGGATAGTGGTTGTTGACGCCGATATCGTTGCACGAGAAGTAGTCGCGCTAGGCAGCACAGGGCTACAAGCCATTACTGATGAGTTTGGCAGTGCTATTTTACAGCCTGACGGCAACTTAGATAGAGCTAAGTTAAGAGCCATTATTTTTGCTGATGCCGAAAAAAAACAGTGGCTTAATGAGCTACTTCACCCGCTTATCCGTAATGAAATACTCACGCAGTTAAACGCAGCGCAAAGCGATTACGTGGTTTTAGCGGCGCCTCTGCTGTTCGAAAATGGTTTAGAGCGCTATTGCGACGCCACTTTACTTGTTGATGTTGCTGTTGATACGCAAATAGCAAGAACAACCAGCCGAGATTTGGTAGATGCAGCGCAAGTAAAACGTATTATCGAGTCGCAGTTACCGCGCGCAGATAAACAAGCAAAGGCGGACTACATACTAGACAACGACCGACCGCTACTTGAAAGCCTGCAAGAGACAGATAGATTACACAATGCGTTTCTTACACTGGCGCAAGAGAAAGTAAGACTAAATAATTAGGCTAGACTTGGCTGTAAAACTTAATCTACACTCACAGTGATAACTTGGCATTTTTCCAACTTAATGATAAATATTGAATATGCATTCAATGTGAAGGCAAAGAGGTACTATGGAACATCATTCCCCGCTACTGCGTAAATTTATTACCTTAGGGCGAGTCACTGCTGAGCAAATAAAGTCTCGTCAGTCTGAAGCAAACACCACCGCCGAGTTAATTTGCCTAAGTTCAGGAATGAGTTCCAGAGAGCTAGCAGAAGAATGCCTAGACTTATTCAAAGTGCCCTTTTTTAATCTTGATCACTTTAACGTTAGTGAAATTCCACCAGCGCTAGTCAAAGAAAAACTGATCCGTAAGCACCATATTTTACCGCTGGTACAAAAAGGTAGAAAACTCTACGTTGCGGCATCTGATCCTACTGATTTTAGCGCATTTGAAAACTTTGAGTTTAGTACTGGATTACAGTGTGAAGTGCTAGTTGCCAACTATAAAAAACTCGAAGCAAAGATTGACCAGCTGTTTGATGCAACGGGCGGCCTTTCGATTTCTGAAGAAGAATTTAAAGAATTTGCCGACTTAGAAGTCGATGACGAGCCTAAACAGCAAAACACCAACGAAGACAAAGACGATGCGCCAATCATCGTTTATATCAATAAAATTTTAATGGATGCGATAAAAAAAGGCGCGTCGGATCTACACTTTGAACCCTACGAGAAAAAATACCGCGTGCGTTTTCGTATCGATGGCCTGCTGCATGAGATGGCAAGTCCACCAAACACACTAGCGACTCGCCTCGCCGCCCGTATCAAAGTGATGGCACACTTAGACATAGCAGAAAAACGCAAACCGCAAGATGGCCGCATTAAATTAAAGATCTCCGAGCGCAAAAGTATCGATTTTCGTGTGAGTACACTACCTACCATGTGGGGCGAGAAAATCGTAATGCGTATTCTAGACTCGTCCAGCGCTATGCTCGGCATCGATGTGCTAGGTTATGAACCAGAGCAGAAAAAACTTTACCTCGACGCACTAGAGCAGCCTCAGGGCATGATTTTGGTAACCGGTCCAACGGGTTCTGGTAAAACCGTGTCACTTTACACTGGCCTGAATATTCTTAATCAGCCAGAGCGCAATATCAGCACGGCGGAAGACCCTGTCGAAATAAACCTTGAGGGTATTAACCAAGTACAAATCAATACCAAAGCGGATATGACTTTCGCCAATGCCCTGAGAGCATTCTTGCGTCAGGATCCGGATGTGGTGATGGTTGGTGAGATCCGTGACCTTGAAACCGCTGAGATCTCTATAAAAGCCGCCCAAACCGGTCACTTAGTATTGAGTACGCTGCACACCAACTCTGCTCCTGAAACGCTCACTCGCCTATTAAACATGGGCGTGCCGGCGTACAACGTAGCAAGCTCGGTGAGTTTGATTATTGCCCAGCGTCTCGCAAGACGTCTTTGTCCTAAGTGTAAAACACCTGAAACGTTGCCGGAAGAAGCCTTGTTAGGGCAAGGCTTTACTGCCGAGCAAATTAAAGAGATTACCCTTTTTGCACCTAAAGGCTGTGAAAGCTGCACCGATGGTTACAAAGGCCGTGTGGGCATTTATGAAGTGGTAAAAATCACGCCAGAGCTTTCGCACCTGATCATGGAAGGGGGCAATTCTCTTGAAATTGCCGAAAAAGCAGAGCAGTTAGGTTTTGATAACTTACGTAAGTCTGGCCTGAAAAAAGCCGCCGCTGGGGTGACATCACTTACAGAAATCAACCGCGTAACAAGTTATTAAGACTGATTGATTAAGACAAAAATATCGCGATGTAAAATCGCTCCTACAAATAAGCTAACACCCGTGTAGGAGCCGCTTTACGCGGCGAGCCCTATGAAAAATATCGCGATGTGAAATCGCTCCCACAAATAAGCTAACCTCGGTGTAGGAGCCGCTTTACGCGGCGAGCTTGATGAAAAATATCGCGATGTGAAATCGCGCCTACAAATCAGCTATACAAATTTTGTGGTACTTTAAGCACATTAATATGTACTGTGACTTCCTCACGGTCATGATATAGGTGCTTTGCTTGGATCTCATAATCCACATTGTACTTTTGCAGCTCTTCATGGATAAGCGTAAGACATTCATACACACTGTCGAAGCGTTTTTTCATCGGTAGCTTTAAGTTAAAGATCAGCTCTCGAGCAAACGCATTCACCACCCAGTCCACCATCAGATCAGCAACACGCGTTGGCTTTTCGACCATATCACACACTAACCAATCTATATTGCGCTTTTCAGGGCGATATTTGAATCCATCTTCACGATAGTGCTTCACTTGTCCCGTTTCCATCAGGTCATCATTCATCGGGCCATTATCAATTGAGGCTACGAACATGCCACGGCGCACGAGTTGGTATGTCCAACCGCCTGGGCAAGCACCTAAATCAACGGCTCGCATCCCCGCACGCACACGTGTTTCTTGCTGATCTTTAGGCACAAAGACATGGAATGCCTCGTCTAATTTTAGCGTCGAGCGGCTTGGTGCGTCCGACGACATTCTCAGACGTGGGATCCCCATAAAGAATGGCGAATTGTTATCACTAAACGAATAACCGACATAAGCGGCGTTATTGGCAAGGAACAATACATGTAATACAGGCTTGGTAGGTTTTACCTCACGAGTCAGCTTGTTTTGTTTCTCGAGCGCCTTAGACAATGGGGTTGAAAACTTTTTGCAGAATTTAGAAAGTTCCTTTCCTTCGTTAGTATCTGGCGTTTCAACGCGCAGCTCACCACACAAAGGGAAGCCTTCCACTGCCGCTTTGATCACGCTCACTCTGTCTTCAATCGGCATATGAGTATGTAAAGTGCCAACAAACCACTGCCTTGCAAACACCAGTTTCTTAAAGTCGATTTTCTTCGCTAAGGTCTCAGCATCATTTGGCGAAAAACACTCAAATGTTACAAAAGCAGTATTCGGCTTAGCTTTTACGTAGCCTGCAATTCCATGCTTTGCAGCATAATGATTAATTTCGGCTGCGGCGTCACTTTCAAAACCACCGCGACAATAGATAACGATACTCGACATTAGATTCTCTAGATTAAAAGGAAGATTTAGCAGCTTGAACTATCAATAAAATCCAAGCAATTAAAAAACAGGTACCACCGATTGGGGTGATTGGCCCTAGCCATTTCATACCTGTTAAAGCAAGTAAGTACAAACTACCACTAAATAGCAATACACCAGCAATAAAGAAACCACCAGCAACTTGCACCTTAAGGCCCCATTTGATTAAAAACGCGGTGGCAATAATGGCGAGGCCGTGAGTCATTTGGTATTGCGCCGCCGTATTAAAAATACCAATGGCATAGTCGCTCAAACGTCCTTTGAGACCGTGAGCGGCAAACGCGCCCAGAGCCACAGACAATAAACAAAACACGCTGCCAACAATCAAGTAGAGCTTAGCCATGACAGCGCTCCTTGATAAAATTCGCCGCTATCACGGCAGCATTCGCGCGGCTCTCTGATTCGCTTACACCACTCACTTTACGAGGCTTGAGTGAATGGTCGCCATCTTTGAGCCATTTCACCATGACTTGCTCTGGAAAGCACATAGCATCAACCTCTGTGCGGTTGCCAAAGGTATCACGTTCGCCTTGTAAAATGAGCAGCGGGCATTCCAACTCAGGAAAATGGTCCACTCTGAGCTTTTCCGGCTTACCAGGCGGGTGGAATGGGTAGCCAAACGCAAGCACCCCTTCCACTTTTACGGTGGTTTCACAGGCCAGCATAGATGCCATACGCCCGCCCATTGACTTACCACCAATAAAGAGCGGTAGACTTGGCTCTACTGCTGTCAGTACTTGCTGAAAATACGCGAGTAGCTTAGGGGCACGCTCTGGTGGGCGTTTTTTCCCTTCTTGTTTGGCTTGCTGCATATATTCAAAATCAAAGAGCCCAACTTGAACGCCCTTGGAAGCAAGCAATTTAGCCATTTCTTGCATAAAATCGCTATCGCTTCCTGCACCTGCACCATGGGCAAAAATAAACTGTGCAACTGGGTTTTCAGCATAGTGCCATTCAATATTTACTGCGCTCATAAACTATTTAACTCTTGTTCGTGTTCTACCATACCGAGCATCCATTCTTTGAATGAAACTATTTTACCCAGCTCTGACTGCGATTCTCTAAATACCAAATAATAGGCATTTTTACTTTCGAGGTGGTGACTAAACGGAATAACCAGTCGCCCTGCATCTATATCCGGTCTTGCCAGTACGCTATTGCCCAGCGCCACGCCTTGGCCGTGAATTGCTGCCTGTAAAACCATGGAAGAGTGACTGAAGATAGGCCCGGTATTTACCGCCACATTTCTGACCCCAGCGGTTTTCATCCATGCTTTCCAAGCGCGACGCGTGGTGTCATGGAGTAAAGTATGCTGGGCCAAATCGCTTGGCTGATTTAGCGGTTTGGGGCCAGTTAACAAAAATGGACTACATAATGGCACAAAGTACTCGGTATGTAGCTTATGGGTTTGCACCCCATTCCAGTTACCACGACCGTAGTAAATCGCGACATCAACATCATCCGTTAACGAATTATCGTCGTGATCTTGGGCTTTGATCCGTACGTCGATTTCAGGGTGCAACTCATTAAAGTTACTCAGCCTTGGTACCAACCATTGAATTGCAAAGCTCGGCGTCAAACTCACCGTTAGCGACCCTTTTGCGCCTCGTGCTAGGAGCTTTTCAGTCGCATCGATTAATTGTGAAAAAATATCTTTGATATCGAGGTAATAACCCTGCCCTTCCTCAGTTAACAGTAAGGAGCGATTTTTTCGCAAAAACAGTTTTAAACCTAGATGTTCTTCTAAGATTTTAATTTGATGACTAACCGCAGCTTGAGTGACGTACAACTCCTCTGCTGCTTTGGTAAAGCTCAGGTGTCGTGCCGCCGCCTCAAAGGCTTTTAATGCATTTAATGGTGGAACTCGTCGTGACATTCATTCATGCCTATAAAAAACCCGCTAACCGCGGGCAAGTAAAATCCCCAAACAACATCTAATTATGAGGTCGCTTGGGTATAGATTATAAATCAGCTGCGCTGGTGTCCAGTGGCGCAAAACTCTTAACTAGCTCATCTACCGCTTTCATCTGTTGTAGGTAGCCTTCAAGTTTAGCCAATGGCAATGCACAAGGACCATCACACTTAGCTTCATTTGGATTCGGATGCGCTTCAATAAAGAGTCCAGCTAACCCAAGCGCCATACCGCTACGAGCAAGCTCAGCAGCCTGAGCACGGCGGCCATCGGCAGAGTCGCTACGACCACCTGGACGCTGTAGCGCATGTGTCGCATCAAAAATCACTGGAGCCATACGCTTCATGTCATCCATGCCGAGCATATCCACGATCAGGTTGTTATAACCAAAGCTACTACCGCGTTCACAGAGGATAACTTTGTCATTGCCCGCTTCATTGATCTTCTTAATGATATGACGCATTTCGTGTGGCGCTAAAAACTGTGGTTTTTTCACGTTGATCACCGCGCCAGTTTCTGCCATAGCGACAACTAAGTCAGTTTGACGGGCAAGAAATGCAGGTAATTGGATCACATCAGCAACTTCTGCTACGGGTTTTGCTTGGAATGGCTCATGTACATCGGTGATCACCGGTACATTAAAGGTCTTTTTGATTTCTTCAAAAATCTTTAAGCCTTCTTCCATGCCAGGGCCACGGTAAGAGTTAATTGACGAGCGATTGGCTTTATCAAATGACGCTTTAAATACGTATGGGATCCCAAGCTTACTCGTCACTTCAACGTAATGCTCTGCGATTTGCATTGCTAAATCACGAGACTCAAGCACATTCATTCCACCGAACAGTACAAACGGCTTATCGTTTGCGACTTCTCGTCCCGCAACGTTAATAATATCTGTATTCATTTTTTATCCTTTAGCTGCCTATTACACGAAGCAATTGTCCGCATAACCAAGCCATATAAGTACCAAGGGCATAACCAAGCACCGCCAGTAATACACCTACCGGAGCAAGCGCTGGATGGAACGCCGAGGCTACCACCGGCGCAGATGCCGCACCACCAATGTTTGCTTTACTGCCAACGGCAACATAAAACACAGGTGCTTTAATTAATTTAGCAACGATAAATAACAAACCAACATGCACGGCCATCCAAATAACACCAATAACGACGTATTTAGGCGCCTCAACAATTTTAGTGATATCCATGTGTAGACCAATGGTTGCTACTAAAATATATAAAAAGCTCGAGCCAATTTTTGACGCACCAACCGCTTCATATTGGCGTGCTTTGGTAAACGAAAGTGCCAGACCTATGGTCGTAACGAGGACAATAATCCAAAACAGTTTGCTGTGAAGAGAGAACTTCTTCAGCTCTGGGTAGTTACTACTAAAAAATGGCACCAGTAAGTCTGCAGCAAAATGCGCAAGCCCCGTTGCACCAAAAGCAAAACCAACCAAGATCATCAAATCTTTGAGCTCGGGTTTTCTTGCGTGCTCTGCTTCAAATGCTTGTACTTTGTCAATTAGGCGATTGATTGAAGAAGTATCCACCCCTGTTCGCGCATCAATTTCTTTATTGCGCGCCGCCATATAGAGCAAGCACGCCATCCACAAGTTTGCGACAACAATATCAACCGTTACCATGATGGTGAAGATTTCTCCGCCTGCGCCGTAAATCTCTTTCATCGCCACCATATTGGCACCGCCACCAATCCAGTTTCCAGCAAGTGCGGCCATGCCACGCCATACGGCTTCTGGACCAGTTACGCCAAGTAGCTCAGGCATAAAGGTAGCAGTAAGTAAAAGCGCAATTGGGCCACCAATCACCACACCCACCGTTCCCGTCAGGAACATGATAATCGCCTTTTTACCCAAAGCCGCTATCGATTTTAGGTCAATACTCAGTGTCAATAACACTAAACAAGCGGGTAACAGATAATACTTTGCTACCGTGTAAACATCGTTATTGTTGCCATCTACGATACCAAAGGTATTTAACAGCGATGGTAAGAAATAACACATCAACAGCGCTGGCACGTACTTGTAAAACTTTGCCCAAACTCCGCTTTTTTGACTCGATGTGTAAAAAACAAATCCCAGAATAACGGCCAATAGGCCCATAATTACCGCGTTATTGGTAACGAGCGCAGCGCTTTGCTCCATAAATCCTCGCTGTTATTATTTTTTATATAACTATTTTTAATGCAAAATATTATTATGATCGGCCAACTCTTTGATCTGATGCTGGATCACTTCAATGGTTGGGTCGTCCGGGCATTCATCGACAAAAAATTGTAAGTCGTCTTTTGCCATCTTCGGACAATTTAATTGGTTGAGTAGATAACCCCTATCACGACGTTCATAAGGATCATCGCCTAAGATATCCATTAATTGCTCGACGCAACTTAACGCGTGACCAAACTTTTCTGCCGCAATAAACGCCCACTTTTGCTGAGACAAATAAAGCTTTAACGACTCTTCGTTAAAAATAAGCTCCATCGGCTCTTGATCTTTTTCTTGCTCTTTGTCTTGATGGTTTTCGTTTTCTGGAATTATGTACCAGCTTTGGTGGCCTGAACTTGGCTCAATGACATAACCTTCTTCTTCGCTAAAAGCGACGTGTACAACAATCTCCCCTTGGCTTAGGGCAAGACTGGCCTCTAATTTCGCTCGTTCAAGCAGATGCACTAAGACAAGACCCAGTGCGGTATTGGTACCACTGCGCATAGAAAGTGCGTAACAAACGCTATTGAGCTTATATTCAGGCACCTTTTGGCTGCTACCACTGAATAGCCACAAGGTATAAAAAGCGTCTAAGATTTCATCCAAACATTTATGATTGTTTGTATGCTTATGGCGAATTTCATCCACGGCAAATTCGAGCTCTGCTAACTGACACAAAGTTTCATTGGTGTCAGCTTGTGCATCCCAACTTTGCTCAGCCTTGATACAACGGATCAATGGCGGATAGGAAAATGCATCTGAATTGTCATCGAGAGATAAGTTATTCTCATCTAACCAGATATCATTCTTCATAGAATTCGGTTTCTCTTGAATTGCTTTCATTTAGAACGACTAGTTTACCACTTTTTGCCATATTCCCAAGGGGGGAAATTTAGTAATACCAATCTATCGTTCGCTGAAATAGTAAAAATGTTTACTAATTATGGAGATATAGAAGCGCTCGGTGATAAGCCAAGCGCCAATTGAAATGGTTAAGCAAAGAAGCCTTGTTTGCTCACGGCGAGGTGCGCGATGGCCATTAGTACAAATGTTGCAGCGCCTAGCGCCAAATATTTGGTCTTTTTAACACTTGCTTTTGCAATTACAAAACCCAGCGCAATATAACCAAACACCAATACGATTTTTTGTAGTAGCCAAGGTTGTTGTGCAGGATTGAGCCCCGCCGTTACCGCTAAAATAACCGCTGTAACTAACAACAAAGTGTCTACGCTGTGGCTGGTAATAAACACGCCTTTGTTTGTTGCTAATTTACCAGAGCCCAAACGCGAAAACGCGCGAGTGTAAAAAAGCACTATGCTCAATACCACAAATAGTAAGTGCGTATGTTTTAACGCCATGTAATCCATATTATTCTCTAATCAGGGAAACGTTGTAGGATCAATTCTAACTCATTAATACAACGGTTGAATACATCTACGAGTTTGGGGTCAAAGTGTTTTCCCTTTTGCGCTGTAATCTCTTTTTGCGCTTCTTCTTGGCTCCATGCCTCTTTGTAGCAACGTTTATGGCGTAATGCATCATACACATCAGCTAGCGCTACGATGCGACCATAAAGGTGTATTTCATCGCCTTTTTTACCTTTCGGATAACCGCTGCCATCCCATTTTTCATGGTGGTCTCGAGCGATTAGTGCGCCCGCACTGACAATCTCACGGCGAGAATCTTTTAACAAGTCAAAGCCTTTGTCTGTATGGGTTTGCATGACTTTCCACTCTTCGTCATCCAGCTTGCTAGGCTTATTTAAAATCGCGTCAGGAATTCCAACTTTACCCACATCGTGCAGTGGTGACGCCATTTTCACCAGCTCTGCTTCTTTATCAGAAAGACCCATTTCTTTGGCAAGCGTATGACAAAGATATGCCACCCGCTTCACATGATTGCCGGTATTGGTGGAATGAAGCTCAAGCGCTTCACTTAAACGGATCACCAGTTCTTGCTGGGTATCTTCAATCTCGGCTTGTAGCTGTACATTTTCGTACGCCAATTGCATATTTTGAGCAAAAATATCAATTAAATGACGCTGAGTTTCGGTTAAGAATTCAGGAATACCAGACACAAATAGCATTGAGGCGTGGTTATAGTCACTGGAGCAATAGGCGAATAGGTAATTGTCTTTATATACAATGTCTTTATCTTGTAGTGCTTTTAAGCAAGCATCCATTTGGTCGCTGCTAAGCACTTCAGAAATCGGCTTACCTTCGCTACTTTCAAACTCTCCACGCCCTGCAAATACAACCAGTTGATCGTTCGTTTGACCAGCTTCTTTACCCGCCGCAAGTGACGTTGCATACATGGCTTGGTCGACCGTGCCTATCAGCGAAGTAAGTTGCTGTAACACGCCCTCAATAAAACTCTCAATTGAGTGAGTAGCAAAAATATCGCGAGAGGCTTTAATGATTTTCTCAAACCCTTGTCTTGATTGATCGATGGCGAGAATGTCACGATATGAACGTAAACTCGACATGACCACAGTAAAGAGCTTTTGCGCGGTGAGTTCTGTTTTTGACTTATAGTCGTTGATATCGTAGTTCACGATAACTTGGCGCTCAGGCGCTTGACCCGGCTGACCAGTTCTTAAAATGATACGGATATGATTGTTTTTGGCGGTTTCACGAATGTATTTTGCGACCTGCAAACCAGCATCGTCAGTTTCCATGACAACATCCAACAATACCACTGCAGCATCGGGATTGGCATCGACGATTTTCTTTGCTTCTTCACCCGAATAAGCGCTAATAAATTCCAGACGCTTTTTTTGAAACTCAAAGTCACTCAGTGCTAATTTTGTCACTGCATGCACTTCGGGCTCATCATCGACAATAATTACCTTCCAAGTGCCTACTTTTTCGGGTTCAACTACGTCAGCGGGTTCGTCTGAAAACAAAAAATCATCCATATTGCGGATCCTATTGAAGCGCCTAACTTTCGTGTGAGTTCATGACTTTACGGCAACATTGCCAACGTCACTCTATCACACCCTGCCATATCTTTTATTGTAAGTATATTAATATACGCCATTTCTGCAAAAAACTGTTGGATCTTATCTGCTTGCTCAAAACCATGTTCAAGTAGCAAATATCCCCCCGAGTTCAGATGTAGCTTAGCCGTCCTGATGATATGAAAAATATCCGCATAGCCATGGTCATCCGCGACCAGCGCGCTGAGCGGTTCAAATCTCACATCCCCTTGCGATAAGTGGTGATCGGCTTCATCAATATAAGGCGGATTACTCACAATCAAATCAAACTGTTGTTCTGCAACCGCGCTAAACCAATCACTTTGCAAAATCGACACGTTTCTAAAGCCCAACTGAGATTGATTAGACTTTGCAAGCGCCACGGCATCTGCTGAAGCATCTACTGCGGTGATTTGCCAAGCTGGATATTCACTCGCCAACGCCAGTGCTATCGCGCCAGTACCTGTGCCTAAGTCTAGCACCTGAGCGTCATTTGGCATGCTAAGAGTTAAAACATGCTCAATCAAAGTCTCAGTATCAGGCCTTGGAATAAGCGTGCTGTTGTTGACTTTTAAAGGCAAGCTCCAGAATTCTCTTTGACCTGTGATGTGTGCGACAGGCTCTCCTGTAACACGGCGTGCGATACATTCTTCGAATCGCTGCTGCTCTAATGTAGAAAGCTCAGCTTCGGGCCAAGTAAAGAGATAAGTGCGGTTTTTATCGATAACATGGAGTAATAACACTTCGCTATCGAGCTTTGCTGACTCGGAGTGTGGTAGCAGCTCAGAAGTTGCCCAAGCAACGGCTTGGGCAATGTTAAGTGTTGGCATTAATCGCTTTCGCTCATTGCAGCTAGTAGATCAGCCTGGTATTCAATAACCAGTGGATCGATAACAGCACCCAGCTCACCGGAGATCACTTCATTAAGGCGATAAAGTGTCAGGTTGATACGGTGATCGGTAATACGGCCCTGCGGGAAGTTGTAAGTACGAATACGCTCAGAGCGGTCACCGCTACCTACTAGATTACGACGTTCAGAAGCTTCTGCTGCCGCACGTTTTTCATCTTCAGCTTGCTGTAAACGCGCACTGAGTACAGACAACGCTTTCGCTCTGTTTTTATGTTGTGAACGTTCGTCCTGACATTCAACCACAACGCCTGTCGGCAAGTGAGTGATACGAATAGCGGAATCAGTTTTGTTTACGTGCTGACCACCGGCACCTGATGCACGGAAAGTATCCACTTTTAGATCAGATGGATTAATTTCGATTGCTTCTGCCTCTGGGATCTCTGCCATCACTGCAACCGTACACGCAGAGGTGTGAACACGGCCTTGAGATTCGGTTTCAGGCACACGCTGTACACGGTGAGCGCCAGATTCAAACTTAAGTTTGCCATAAACACCGTCGCCACTAATGTTAGCGATAACTTCTTTATAGCCACCGTGCTCGCCTTCATTCGCGCTCACGATTTCAACACGCCACTTTTGCGTTTCTGCATAGCGGCTATACATATGAAATAAATCGCCAGCGAAAATCGCGGCTTCATCACCACCGGTTCCTGCACGCACTTCCAGGAATACGTTGTTATTGTCTTTTGGATCTTTTGGTAACATCAATACTTGAAGGTCATCTTCAAGCGCAGCAATGGCAGCTTTTGCTTCTTTATACTCTTCCTGTGCCATTTCACGCATGTCTGGATCTGAGTCTTTTAGCATTTCTTCAGCAGTTGCGACGTCTTCCTGAGCCTGCTGGTAGGCTGTAAACGCTTTAACTACGTCTTCCAATTCTGAAAACTCTTTTGACAAGGCGCGAAAGCGGTTCTGATCGCTAATCACCTCAGGCGAGCTTAGCATCGCTTGAACTTCTTCATAGCGCTCTACTAAGGTTTCTAACTTACGATATACAGACTCTTTCATTTACACGTTATTCCTGCTCAATACCTAATGTTTGCTTGAGTTGCGCTAACTTATCTATATCGCCTTCTTTCGCAGCCTCTTGAATGGCGCGTGTTGGTGCGTGTGTTAGTCGATTACTCAGCTTATTTGCTAATTCAATAATAATTTTATCTGCTTCTTTGCCCGATTGTAGCTGATTTAGTGCTTTGTCCACGAGCTCATTTTTAATTTCTTGTGCGCTTTGGCGATACTGCCTAATCACATCCACTGAATGCAGCGAACGTTGCCACTCGGAAAACTCTTGCGTGCGTACATCGATGATCTGCTGCGCTTCAATGGCCGCTTGTTCACGACTGGCCAAGTTTTCATTGACTATCGCCTGCAGGTCATCAACTGAATAAAGATAAGCAGCATCCAACTCTGACACTTGGCTTTCGATATCGCGAGGCACCGCGATATCGATAAATAACATTGGTTTATGGCGACGTTTTTTAAGCGCTTGCTCGACCACTCCCTTACCGATAATTGGTAAGGTGCTCGCAGTTGAACTAATAACAATGTCTGCACTTGGTAGCGCATCTGGCAACTGTGCCAGTGAAATAACACTGCCGCCAACTTCTTTTGCTAGGTTTTGTGCGCGCTCAATTGTGCGGTTCGCGACTGTGATTGACTTTGGGTTATGCTGCGATAAGTGTTTAGCAACTAACTCAATTGTTTCACCGGCACCAATTAACAAGACCTGAGTTTTATCCAATTGACCGTAAATATGCTTTGCCAAATTAACAGCAGCATATGCCACTGAAACAGCACTTGCACCAATATCGGTCTCAGTGCGTACTTGCTTCGCCACCGAAAAAGTCTTTTGGAATAAGCGCTCAAATGTTGGCTGAATTGCATGGTGCTGTTTGGCTGTACTAAAAGCTTGTTTAATTTGCCCAAGAATTTGTGGCTCACCTAAAACCAATGAGTCAAGACCGCAGGCAACTCGCATTAAATGGTTCACCGCATCCTGATTCATATGCACATAGACATTTTCTGTTAAGTCTCGTTGCTCTATGTTATGAAAATCTGACAACCAACCGAGTAGTGCTTGGGGATCAGCAGACTCAAGGCTACAATAGATCTCGGTTCGATTGCAGGTCGACACAATCACAGATTCTTTAAACTGCGAAGAATGTTGGAGTTGGTGCAATGCTTCTGTAAGCTGTTCTGGAGAAAACGCCACTTTTTCACGTAATTCTACAGACGCGGTTTTGTGATTGATACCAAGTGCGATGATGGTCATAGATGCCAGTATTGCTCGAGCCCTGCTTTAAAGCCGGCAATTTTACCAAAAATCAATCGAATATGGAAAGTAAGGAAAGGCCTTTGAGACAACTTCATTTGATTTTACTCATATTTTTATTAATTTTAACGGGTTGTGCGCAACAATTACCTCAGCAAAACGTAGCACAAGACTGGCAATCTAGGCTAAAACAACAAAAAAATTGGCAAGCGAGAGGTAAACTTGCATTTATTGCCCCTGACAATCGTCAATCAGCTAACTTTAATTGGTATTTAAAAGAAGATAAACAAAATCTGATCTTAACCAGCTTTGTTGGCACCCGCATATTCGAGCTAGAAGAATTAGACACACATTCGGAGCTGACCTTTGAAGACAATGTCCATAAAGGCATGGATAGTAGCGATCTGGTTAAGCGTTTAAGTGGTCTTTCTCTTCCAGTCAATCAAGCCCCTCAGTGGCTAACGGGCTTAGTTGAAGCACCAGCCAGCGAACTTGATGACCTTGGCAGAATAAGCAATGCACAGTGGCAAAGCCCATCTGGTCGAGTGTGGCAAATCACCTATCAACAATATAAAATGCAAGACGGAATGTGGCTGCCTAGCCGCATGAAACTCTCATCGACCAATATTGAGGTCAAAGTATTAATCACTTCATGGCAGTTTAAATGAAGACATTGACGCTAAGCGCACCGGCAAAATTAAATCTTTTTTTGCATATCAATGGCCGTCGAGAAGACGGCTACCATGAATTAGAAACTTTATTTACTTTCTTAGATTTTGGTGATGAATTAGCATTTACGCTAACCAGTAACCAGCAAGAAATCGTCATTTGTGGTGACACCGCAGGTATTCCACTCGAAGATAACCTCATTTATAAAGCCGCCAAAATTCTTGAGCCCTATAAAAAAATTGCGGCTGGTGTCGACATTCACTTAAATAAACAGCTTCCCATGGGTGGAGGTGTTGGTGGTGGTTCATCCGATGCTGCCACGACTTTATTGGCACTCAATGCGCTGTGGCAATGTCAGCTTACTATCCCAGAACTTGCAAAACTTGGCCTCCAGCTAGGCGCCGATGTGCCTGTTTTTGTTGAAGGTAAAACAGCTGTAGCCCACGGCGTTGGCGAGCAACTTGAGCCAATTGACATCGCCCAAAAATGGTATTTGGTGGTTGCCCCACCCGTTCATGTCAGTACCGCGTTAGTCTTTACTCACCCAGATTTACCACGCAATACGCCTAAGCTAAAAAGTGGTTGGAAACTCTCGGATACGGGCAACGACTGTCAAACTCTTGTCAAAAAGCTTTACCCCGAGGTTGAAAAGACCCTCGCGTGGTTGCTAAAATATGCACCAACCAAAATGACTGGTACTGGAGCTTGTTGTTTCGCGGAGTTTGAAAATCGTGAGGCAGCGCTGCGTGTGCTCGAAACTCTACCTTCATCTTGGCAGGGCTTTATTGCCCAAAATACAAGTGAGTCAATTTGTCATCGACAATTGCGCGCTTGGCAAAACTAGAAGTAAATTGTTTAAGTTAGCTTGTTTTGACTTTTTTATTTCATGGTCATTGCATGTTAGTCCAAAAAATTCAGTGCCTGAGGAACCCTACCGTGCCCGACATGAAGCTCTTCGCTGGTAACGCAACACCTGAGCTAGCTCAAAAAGTTGCAAAACGTTTGTTTATTGAGTTAGGTGATGCCGTTGTTGGCCGTTTTAGCGACGGTGAAATTAGCGTTCAAATCAACGAAAACGTTCGTGGTTCAGATGTATTCATCATCCAATCAACATGTGCTCCTACAAATGATAATTTAATGGAGTTAATCGTCATGGTTGATGCGCTACGTCGTGCATCTGCTGGTCGTATCACAGCCGTTATTCCTTATTTCGGTTACGCACGTCAAGACCGCCGTGTGCGCTCTGCTCGTGTTCCAATTACTGCTAAAGTTGTTGCAGACTTCCTTTCAAGCGTAGGTGTTGACCGTGTTCTTACCGTTGACCTACACGCAGAACAAATCCAAGGCTTCTTCGACGTACCTGTTGACAATGTATTCGGTAGCCCAGTGCTAATCGAAGACATGAAAGAGCGTAAGTTCGAAGATGTAGTAGTAGTTTCACCTGATATCGGTGGTGTGGTTCGTGCTCGTGCGATTGCAAAACTGTTAGATGATAAAGACCTAGCGATCATTGATAAGCGTCGTCCACAGGCTAACGTTTCTCAAGTTATGCACATCATTGGTGATGTTGCTGGTCGTGACTGTATCATTGTCGATGACATGATAGATACAGGCGGTACTTTATGTAAAGCAGCAGCGGCACTTAAAGAGCACGGTGCAAAACGCGTATTCGCTTACGCAACCCACCCAGTACTTTCGGGCAATGCTGCGGAAAATCTACGCAACTCAGTTATCGATGAAGTTATCGTGACTGATTCAATTCCACTTTCTGATGAATTGAAAGCGCTTGATAACATCAAAGTACTAACACTTGCGGATATGATGGCCGAAACTATCCGCCGTATCAGCAACGAAGAGTCAATCTCTGCGATGTTTCAACACTAATCGGCACCAAAACTGATTAGCCAAAAAGCACCTCTGGTGCTTTTTTTGTTTTATAGGTTTCATTGCCGGTGCGTTAGTGGTATATTGGCGCGCCTTTTTTAGGCAGGGAGCTTGGTCGCGAGCTCTCTGACACATTAACTTAAATTATTTTGGAGACATCCATGTCTGTATACAAATTAGACGCTGAAGTACGTTCTGACCTAGGTACTGGTGCGAGCCGCCGCCTACGTCGCGCTGACAAAGTTCCTGCAATCCTATACGGTGCTGGTAAAGATGCAGTTTCACTAACTTTTGATCACAACAAAGTATTGAAAGCGCAAGAAGACGAAGGTTTCTACACTCACATCCTAACGCTAAACATTGGCGGTGAGTCTGTTGAAGCAATTCTTAAAGATATGCAACGTCACCCGTACAAGCCTAAGATCACTCACTTAGACTTCCAACGCGTTGATGCTTCTCAAAAGCTTCACACTAAAGTTCCTGTTCACTTCATCAACGAAGAGAAAGCAACTAAAGGTGGCAACACTATCGTTCACCAACTAACTGAAATTGAAATCACTTGTCTTCCAGCAAGACTTCCTGAGTTCATCGAAGTTGACGTAGCGACTCTAGCTGTTGGCGCAACTCTACACCTATCTGATATCAAGCTTCCAGCTGGCGTTGTTTCAGTTGAACTTGCTAAAGGTGCAGATCACGACCAAGCGGTTGTTTCAGTAAACGCTCCTAAAGCAGCTCCTGCTGAAGAGTCTGCTGAAGACGCAGCTGAGTAATTGTTCAGGTGTTAACACCTTGAATAATATTCAAATGCTTGTGGGCCTGGCTAATCCAGGCCCCGAATACGCAAACACCCGTCATAACGCTGGCGCTTGGTTTATCGAAGAACTAGCCAGAAGATACAATTGCCTCCTAAAACCAGACGCTAAACATCACGGCCTCACCGGCAAAGTGCTCATCAATAATCAAGAGTTTAAATTGCTGATCCCTACAACTTATATGAACTTAAGTGGTAAAGCGGTCGCGAGTCTTGCCAATTTTTATAAGATCCCCGTCGAGAGTATTCTTGTTGCTCACGATGAAATGGATTTAGAACCCGGTATCGCTAAACTCAAAAAAGGTGGCGGTCACGGCGGTCACAATGGCTTAAAAGACATAATCGCTAAAATGGCAAATAACAAAGAATTTATGCGATTGCGCGTTGGTATTGGTCACCCAGGACACAGAGACAAAGTCACGGGATGGGTTTTAGGCAAAGCACCACAAGCTGATCAAGAGAAAATTGATGCCGCTGTGGATGAAGCAGTCCGATGTATAGAAATACTCGCAAAAGACGGTGTGTTAAAAGCGCAAAATCGACTACATTCATTTAAACCGTAACAGTTCACTGCTGCGATTGATTGAGTAATACCTAAGCTTCTCGTTCGCCATGATGCGTGCTTGAGATAATACGGTAGAAATTTAGGAATAAACACTATGGGTTTTAAATGTGGCATTGTTGGTTTACCTAACGTAGGTAAATCTACTTTATTTAATGCGTTGACTAAAGCGGGCATTGAGGCCGCAAACTTTCCTTTCTGTACTATCGAACCGAATACCGGTGTAGTACCAGTACCAGATGCTCGTCTTGACCAGCTAGCTGAAATTGTAAACCCTCAGCGTACTATCCCAACTTCAATGGAGTTTGTGGATATTGCCGGTTTGGTAAAAGGCGCATCGAAAGGTGAAGGTTTAGGTAACCAATTTTTGGCAAACATCCGTGAAACGGATGCTATCGGTCACGTAGTTCGCTGTTTTGAAAATGAAAATATCGTTCACGTTGCTGGTCAAATCGATCCTGCTGAAGACATTGATGTTATCAACACTGAACTAGTACTTGCAGACATGGATACTGCTGATCGCGCAGTTTTACGTAACGCGAAGAAAGCGAAAGGCGGCGATAAAGACGCGAAATTTGAACTCGTTGTACTTGAAAAAGTGAAAGCGCACTTGGACGAAGGCTTAACGCTTCGCTCACTTGAGCTAAATAAAGAAGAAGCGGCAGCAATAAGCTACCTAAACTTCTTAACGATTAAGCCAACCATGTACATCGCTAACGTTAATGAAGATGGCTTTGAAAACAACCCATTCCTAGACAAAGTACGTGAAATTGCAGCTGCAGAAGACGCGGTTGTGATCCCTGTATGTGCAGCAATTGAGGCTGAACTTTCTGAACTTGAAGAAGAAGATAAGAAAGAGTTTATGGATGACTTAGGCTTAGAAGAACCGGGCCTGAACCGCGTGATCCGTGGTGGTTATGAGTTGTTGAAACTGCAAACTTACTTTACAGCTGGCGTAAAAGAAGTACGTGCATGGACTATCCCTGTTGGCGCAACAGCACCACAAGCTGCAGGTAAAATCCACACAGATTTTGAGCGTGGTTTTATTCGTGCACAGACTATCGGCTTTGATGATTATATCGAGTTCCGTGGTGAATCTGGTGCAAAAGACGCAGGTAAAATGCGTCAAGAAGGTAAAGAATACATCGTAAAAGACGGCGATGTGATGAACTTCTTATTTAATGTGTAACCATAGTTACTACACGCTATTTAAATAAAAGGAGCTTCGGCTCCTTTTTAGTTTTATCAACTCTGCTTTTTAATCAAATAAGTACCTTGTTCTTAAGAGTAAGTTATAGACTCCAAAGGAATAAAAGTTCACAGGTTTTGTTAAAAATTTGCAATTGCCCCGCATGATTTGATATAAAAACAGGCCGTTTCGCTTAATTTATCTGCAAACAAACTGTGTTAGCAGATTTTTTGCAAAAAAGGTGTTGACGGCTTGGGGGCATATACGCATAATACGCCCCGCATCAGCGATGATGAGAAGTTAAAGAGATGGCTATGTAGCTCAGCTGGTTAGAGCACATCACTCATAATGATGGGGTCCCCTGTTCAAATCAGGGCATAGCCACCATGCTTTAACTACTACCAAAACTCATCGATTAGTTGTTGCAAAAAATATGCGGAAGTGACGGAATTGGCAGTTGTCTTAATATAGACGCTGGATTTAGGTTCCAATAACTAATGCAAAAAGATGTGCGGAAGTAGTGGAATTGGCAGTTGTCTTAATATAGACGCTGGATTTAGGTTCCAATAACTAATGCAAAAAGATGTGCGGAAGTAGTGGAATTGGCAGTTGTCTTAATATAGACGCTGGATTTAGGTTCCAATAACTAATGCAAAAAGATGTGCGGAAGTAGTGGAATTGGCAGTTGTCTTAATATAGACGCTGGATTTAGGTTCCAATAACTAATGCAAAAAGATGTGCGGAAGTAGTGGAATTGGCAGTTGTCTTAATATAGACGCTGGATTTAGGTTCCAATAACTAATGCAAAAAGATGTGCGGAAGTAGTGGAATTGGCAGTTGTCTTAATATAGACGCTGGATTTAGGTTCCAATAACTAATGCAAAAAGATGTGCGGAAGTAGTGGAATTGGCAGTTGTCTTAATATAGACGCTGGATTTAGGTTCCAATAACTAATGCAAAAAGATGTGCGGAAGTAGTGGAATTGGCAGTTGTCTTAATATAGACGCTGGATTTAGGTTCCAATAACTAATGCAAAAAGATGTGCGGAAGTAGTGGAATTGGCAGTTGTCTTAATATAGACGCTGGATTTAGGTTCCAATAACTAATGCAAAAAGATGTGCGGAAGTGGCGGAATTGGTAGACGCGCTGGATTTAGGTTCCAGTATCTTCGGATGTGAGAGTTCAAGTCTCTCTTTCCGCACCATGTTCTTTTAAATCAGAACTCAAAAAGATTTTACTTCGTTGGAGTATCGCCAAGCGGTAAGGCAGAGAAGAGAGAGGTTTTGATCCCTCACTCATCCACCCCCAGATTCAAATCCTGGGTTCAACAGTTTAAGTTAGATTTGAGTTTCGTTGGAGTATCGCCAAGCGGTAAGGCAGCGGGTTTTGATCCCGCCATTCCCAGGTTCAAATCCTGGTACTCCAGCCAACTTTCTGAAGTTGAAGAATTAGCAGATGTCTTGAAATAGACGCTGAATTCAGATTCCAAATACTCCAGATAATATATGCGGAAGTGACGGAATTGGCTGTTGTCTTGATATAGACGCTGGATTTAGGTTCCAATAACTAATGCTAAAAGATGTGCGGAAGTGGCGGAATTGGTAGACGCGCTGGATTTAGGTTCCAGTATCTTCGGATGTGAGAGTTCAAGTCTCTCTTTCCGCACCATGTTCTCGATTGGAACTAAAACAATCAAATTTTCGTTGGAGTATCGCCAAGCGGTAAGGCAGCGGGTTTTGATCCCGCCATTCCCAGGTTCAAATCCTGGTACTCCAGCCAACTTTCTGAAGTTGAAGAATTAGCAGATGTCTTGAAATAGACGCTGAATTCAGATTCCAAATACTCCAGATAATATATGCGGAAGTGACGGAATTGGCTGTTGTCTTGATATAGACGCTGGATTTAGGTTCCAATAACTAATGCTAAAAGATGTGCGGAAGTGGCGGAATTGGTAGACGCGCTGGATTTAGGTTCCAGTATCTTCGGATGTGAGAGTTCAAGTCTCTCTTTCCGCACCATGTTCTCGATTGGAACTAAAACAATCAAATTTTCGTTGGAGTATCGCCAAGCGGTAAGGCAGAGAAGAGAGAGGTTTTGATCCCTCACTCATCCACCCCCAGATTCAAATCCTGGGTTCAACAGTTTAAGTTAGATTTGAGTTTCGTTGGAGTATCGCCAAGCGGTAAGGCAGAGAAGAGAGAGGTTTTGATCCCTCACTCATCCACCCCCAGATTCAAATCCTGGGTTCAACAGTTTAAGTTAGATTTGAGTTTCGTTGGAGTATCGCCAAGCGGTAAGGCAGAGAAGAGAGAGGTTTTGATCCCTCACTCATCCACCCCCAGATTCAAATCCTGGGTTCAACAGTTTAAGTTAGATTTGAGTTTCGTTGGAGTATCGCCAAGCGGTAAGGCAGAGAAGAGAGAGGTTTTGATCCCTCACTCATCCACCCCCAGATTCAAATCCTGGGTTCAACAGTTTAAGTTAGATTTGAGTTTCGTTGGAGTATCGCCAAGCGGTAAGGCAGAGAAGAGAGAGGTTTTGATCCCTCACTCATCCACCCCCAGATTCAAATCCTGGGTTCAACAGTTTAAGTTAGATTTGAGTTTCGTTGGAGTATCGCCAAGCGGTAAGGCAGAGAAGAGAGAGGTTTTGATCCCTCACTCATCCACCCCCAGATTCAAATCCTGGGTTCAACAGTTTAAGTTAGATTTGAGTTTCGTTGGAGTATCGCCAAGCGGTAAGGCAGAGAAGAGAGAGGTTTTGATCCCTCACTCATCCACCCCCAGATTCAAATCCTGGGTTCAACAGTTTAAGTTAGATTTGAGTTTCGTTGGAGTATCGCCAAGCGGTAAGGCAGAGAAGAGAGAGGTTTTGATCCCTCACTCATCCACCCCCAGATTCAAATCCTGGGTTCAACAGTTTAAGTTAGATTTGAGTTTCGTTGGAGTATCGCCAAGCGGTAAGGCAGCGGGTTTTGATCCCGCCATTCCCAGGTTCAAATCCTGGTACTCCAGCCAAATTTCTAAAGTTTTGGAATTGGCAGATGTCTTGAAATATATGCTTGATTTAGGTTCCAATATATTATAGATAATAAATGCGGAAGTGGCGGAATTGGCAGTTGTCTTGATATAGACGCTGGATTTAGGTTCCTATAACTAATGCAAAATGATGTGCGGAAGTGGCGGAATTGGTAGACGCGCTGGATTTAGGTTCCAGTATCTTCGGATGTGAGAGTTCAAGTCTCTCTTTCCGCACCATGTTCTCGATTGGAACTAAAACAATCAAATTTTCGTTGGAGTATCGCCAAGCGGTAAGGCAGCGGGTTTTGATCCCGCCATTCCCAGGTTCAAATCCTGGTACTCCAGCCAATGGCTATGTAGCTCAGCTGGTTAGAGCACATCACTCATAATGATGGGGTCCCCTGTTCAAATCAGGGCATAGCCACCATGCTTTAACTACTACCAAAACTCATCGATTAGTTGTTGCAAAAAATATGCGGAAGTGACGGAATTGGCAGTTGTCTTAATATAGACGCTGGATTTAGGTTCCAATAACTAATGCAAAAAGATGTGCGGAAGTAGTGGAATTGGCAGTTGTCTTAATATAGACGCTGGATTTAGGTTCCAATAACTAATGCAAAAAGATGTGCGGAAGTAGTGGAATTGGCAGTTGTCTTAATATAGACGCTGGATTTAGGTTCCAATAACTAATGCAAAAAGATGTGCGGAAGTAGTGGAATTGGCAGTTGTCTTAATATAGACGCTGGATTTAGGTTCCAATAACTAATGCAAAAAGATGTGCGGAAGTAGTGGAATTGGCAGTTGTCTTAATATAGACGCTGGATTTAGGTTCCAATAACTAATGCAAAAAGATGTGCGGAAGTAGTGGAATTGGCAGTTGTCTTAATATAGACGCTGGATTTAGGTTCCAATAACTAATGCAAAAAGATGTGCGGAAGTAGTGGAATTGGCAGTTGTCTTAATATAGACGCTGGATTTAGGTTCCAATAACTAATGCAAAAAGATGTGCGGAAGTAGTGGAATTGGCAGTTGTCTTAATATAGACGCTGGATTTAGGTTCCAATAACTAATGCAAAAAGATGTGCGGAAGTAGTGGAATTGGCAGTTGTCTTAATATAGACGCTGGATTTAGGTTCCAATAACTAATGCAAAAAGATGTGCGGAAGTAGTGGAATTGGCAGTTGTCTTAATATAGACGCTGGATTTAGGTTCCAATAACTAATGCAAAAAGATGTGCGGAAGTGGCGGAATTGGTAGACGCGCTGGATTTAGGTTCCAGTATCTTCGGATGTGAGAGTTCAAGTCTCTCTTTCCGCACCATGTTCTTTCAAGCAGAACTAAAACTCTTGAACTTACCTCTATTGCTGGGTATCGTCTCGACACGAAGTGGAAGCGGTAAGGTAGCCTAACTCAAATCTAGGCTAAATAAGGTTTGAACTTACCTCTATTGCTGGAGTATCGCCAAGCGGTAAGGCAGCGGGTTTTGATCCCGCCATTCCCAGGTTCAAATCCTGGTACTCCAGCCAATGGCTATGTAGCTCAGCTGGTTAGAGCACATCACTCATAATGATGGGGTCCCCTGTTCAAATCAGGGCATAGCCACCATTTATAAATGCGGAAGTTTTGGAATTGGCAGATGTCTTGAAATATATGCTTGATTTAGGTTCCAATATATTATAGATAATAAATGCGGAAGTGGCGGAATTGGCAGTTGTCTTGATATAGACGCTGGATTTAGGTTCCAATAACTAATGCTAAAAGATGTGCGGAAGTGGCGGAATTGGTAGACGCGCTGGATTTAGGTTCCAGTATCTTCGGATGTGAGAGTTCAAGTCTCTCTTTCCGCACCATGTTCTCGATTGGAACTAAAACAATCAAATTTTCGTTGGAGTATCGCCAAGCGGTAAGGCAGCGGGTTTTGATCCCGCCATTCCCAGGTTCAAATCCTGGTACTCCAGCCAATGGCTATGTAGCTCAGCTGGTTAGAGCACATCACTCATAATGATGGGGTCCCCTGTTCAAATCAGGGCATAGCCACCATTTATAAATGCGGAAGTTTTGGAATTGGCAGATGTCTTGAAATATATGCTTGATTTAGGTTCCAATATATTATAGATAATAAATGCGGAAGTGGCGGAATTGGCAGTTGTCTTGATATAGACGCTGGATTTAGGTTCCAATAACTAATGCTAAAAGATGTGCGGAAGTGGCGGAATTGGTAGACGCGCTGGATTTAGGTTCCAGTATCTTCGGATGTGAGAGTTCAAGTCTCTCTTTCCGCACCATGTTCTCGATTGGAACTAAAACAATCAAATTTTCGTTGGAGTATCGCCAAGCGGTAAGGCAGCGGGTTTTGATCCCGCCATTCCCAGGTTCAAATCCTGGTACTCCAGCCAACTTTCTGAAGTTGAAGAATTAGCAGATGTCTTGAAATAGACGCTGAATTCAGATTCCAAATACTCCAGATAATATATGCGGAAGTGACGGAATTGGCTGTTGTCTTGATATAGACGCTGGATTTAGGTTCCAATAACTAATGCTAAAAGATGTGCGGAAGTGGCGGAATTGGTAGACGCGCTGGATTTAGGTTCCAGTATCTTCGGATGTGAGAGTTCAAGTCTCTCTTTCCGCACCATGTTCTCGATTGGAACTAAAACAATCAAATTTTCGTTGGAGTATCGCCAAGCGGTAAGGCAGCGGGTTTTGATCCCGCCATTCCCAGGTTCAAATCCTGGTACTCCAGCCAACTTTCTGAAGTTGAAGAATTAGCAGATGTCTTGAAATAGACGCTGAATTCAGATTCCAAATACTCCAGATAATATATGCGGAAGTGACGGAATTGGCTGTTGTCTTGATATAGACGCTGGATTTAGGTTCCAATAACTAATGCTAAAAGATGTGCGGAAGTGGCGGAATTGGTAGACGCGCTGGATTTAGGTTCCAGTATCTTCGGATGTGAGAGTTCAAGTCTCTCTTTCCGCACCATGTTCTCGATTGGAACTAAAACAATCAAATTTTCGTTGGAGTATCGCCAAGCGGTAAGGCAGCGGGTTTTGATCCCGCCATTCCCAGGTTCAAATCCTGGTACTCCAGCCAACTTTCTGAAGTTGAAGAATTAGCAGATGTCTTGAAATAGACGCTGAATTCAGATTCCAAATACTCCAGATAATATATGCGGAAGTGACGGAATTGGCTGTTGTCTTGATATAGACGCTGGATTTAGGTTCCTATAACTAATGCAAAATGATGTGCGGAAGTGGCGGAATTGGTAGACGCGCTGGATTTAGGTTCCAGTATCTTCGGATGTGAGAGTTCAAGTCTCTCTTTCCGCACCATGTTCTCGATTGGAACTAAAACAATCAAATTTTCGTTGGAGTATCGCCAAGCGGTAAGGCAGCGGGTTTTGATCCCGCCATTCCCAGGTTCAAATCCTGGTACTCCAGCCAATGGCTATGTAGCTCAGCTGGTTAGAGCACATCACTCATAATGATGGGGTCCCCTGTTCAAATCAGGGCATAGCCACCATTTATAAATGCGGAAGTTTTGGAATTGGCAGATGTCTTGAAATATATGCTTGATTTAGGTTCCAATATATTATAGATAATAAATGCGGAAGTGGCGGAATTGGCAGTTGTCTTGATATAGACGCTGGATTTAGGTTCCAATAACTAATGCTAAAAGATGTGCGGAAGTGGCGGAATTGGTAGACGCGCTGGATTTAGGTTCCAGTATCTTCGGATGTGAGAGTTCAAGTCTCTCTTTCCGCACCATGTTCTCGATTGGAACTAAAACAATCAAATTTTCGTTGGAGTATCGCCAAGCGGTAAGGCAGCGGGTTTTGATCCCGCCATTCCCAGGTTCAAATCCTGGTACTCCAGCCAATGGCTATGTAGCTCAGCTGGTTAGAGCACATCACTCATAATGATGGGGTCCCCTGTTCAAATCAGGGCATAGCCACCATTTATAAATGCGGAAGTTTTGGAATTGGCAGATGTCTTGAAATATATGCTTGATTTAGGTTCCAATATATTATAGATAATAAATGCGGAAGTGGCGGAATTGGCAGTTGTCTTGATATAGACGCTGGATTTAGGTTCCAATAACTAATGCTAAAAGATGTGCGGAAGTGGCGGAATTGGTAGACGCGCTGGATTTAGGTTCCAGTATCTTCGGATGTGAGAGTTCAAGTCTCTCTTTCCGCACCATGTTCTCGATTGGAACTAAAACAATCAAATTTTCGTTGGAGTATCGCCAAGCGGTAAGGCAGCGGGTTTTGATCCCGCCATTCCCAGGTTCAAATCCTGGTACTCCAGCCAACTTTCTGAAGTTGAAGAATTAGCAGATGTCTTGAAATAGACGCTGAATTCAGATTCCAAATACTCCAGATAATATATGCGGAAGTGACGGAATTGGCTGTTGTCTTGATATAGACGCTGGATTTAGGTTCCAATAACTAATGCTAAAAGATGTGCGGAAGTGGCGGAATTGGTAGACGCGCTGGATTTAGGTTCCAGTATCTTCGGATGTGAGAGTTCAAGTCTCTCTTTCCGCACCATGTTCTCGATTGGAACTAAAACAATCAAATTTTCGTTGGAGTATCGCCAAGCGGTAAGGCAGCGGGTTTTGATCCCGCCATTCCCAGGTTCAAATCCTGGTACTCCAGCCAACTTTCTGAAGTTGAAGAATTAGCAGATGTCTTGAAATAGACGCTGAATTCAGATTCCAAATACTCCAGATAATATATGCGGAAGTGACGGAATTGGCTGTTGTCTTGATATAGACGCTGGATTTAGGTTCCAATAACTAATGCTAAAAGATGTGCGGAAGTGGCGGAATTGGTAGACGCGCTGGATTTAGGTTCCAGTATCTTCGGATGTGAGAGTTCAAGTCTCTCTTTCCGCACCATGTTCTCGATTGGAACTAAAACAATCAAATTTTCGTTGGAGTATCGCCAAGCGGTAAGGCAGCGGGTTTTGATCCCGCCATTCCCAGGTTCAAATCCTGGTACTCCAGCCAATGGCTATGTAGCTCAGCTGGTTAGAGCACATCACTCATAATGATGGGGTCCCCTGTTCAAATCAGGGCATAGCCACCATTTATAATTTCTAAAGTTTTGGAATTGGCAGATGTCTTGAAATATATGCTTGATTTAGGTTCCAATATATTATAGATAATAAATGCGGAAGTGGCGGAATTGGCAGTTGTCTTGATATAGACGCTGGATTTAGGTTCCTATAACTAATGCAAAATGATGTGCGGAAGTGGCGGAATTGGTAGACGCGCTGGATTTAGGTTCCAGTATCTTCGGATGTGAGAGTTCAAGTCTCTCTTTCCGCACCATGTTCTTTCAAGCAGAACTAAAACTCTTGAACTTACCTCTATTGCTGGGTATCGTCTCGACACGAAGTGGAAGCGGTAAGGTAGCCTAACTCAAATCTAGGCTAAATAAGGTTTGAACTTACCTCTATTGCTGGAGTATCGCCAAGCGGTAAGGCAGCGGGTTTTGATCCCGCCATTCCCAGGTTCAAATCCTGGTACTCCAGCCAACTTTCTGAAGTTGAAGAATTAGCAGATGTCTTGAAATAGACGCTGAATTCAGATTCCAAATACTCCAGATAATATATGCGGAAGTGACGGAATTGGCTGTTGTCTTGATATAGACGCTGGATTTAGGTTCCAATAACTAATGCAAAAAGATGTGCGGAAGTAGTGGAATTGGCAGTTGTCTTAATATAGACGCTGGATTTAGGTTCCAATAACTAATGCAAAAAGATGTGCGGAAGTAGTGGAATTGGCAGTTGTCTTAATATAGACGCTGGATTTAGGTTCCAATAACTAATGCAAAAAGATGTGCGGAAGTAGTGGAATTGGCAGTTGTCTTAATATAGACGCTGGATTTAGGTTCCAATAACTAATGCAAAAAGATGTGCGGAAGTAGTGGAATTGGCAGTTGTCTTAATATAGACGCTGGATTTAGGTTCCAATAACTAATGCAAAAAGATGTGCGGAAGTAGTGGAATTGGCAGTTGTCTTAATATAGACGCTGGATTTAGGTTCCAATAACTAATGCAAAAAGATGTGCGGAAGTAGTGGAATTGGCAGTTGTCTTAATATAGACGCTGGATTTAGGTTCCAATAACTAATGCAAAAAGATGTGCGGAAGTAGTGGAATTGGCAGTTGTCTTAATATAGACGCTGGATTTAGGTTCCAATAACTAATGCAAAAAGATGTGCGGAAGTAGTGGAATTGGCAGTTGTCTTAATATAGACGCTGGATTTAGGTTCCAATAACTAATGCAAAAAGATGTGCGGAAGTAGTGGAATTGGCAGTTGTCTTAATATAGACGCTGGATTTAGGTTCCAATAACTAATGCAAAAAGATGTGCGGAAGTAGTGGAATTGGCAGTTGTCTTAATATAGACGCTGGATTTAGGTTCCAATAACTAATGCAAAAAGATGTGCGGAAGTGGCGGAATTGGTAGACGCGCTGGATTTAGGTTCCAGTATCTTCGGATGTGAGAGTTCAAGTCTCTCTTTCCGCACCATGTTCTTTCAAGCAGAACTAAAACTCTTGAACTTACCTCTATTGCTGGGTATCGTCTCGACACGAAGTGGAAGCGGTAAGGTAGCCTAACTCAAATCTAGGCTAAATAAGGTTTGAACTTACCTCTATTGCTGGAGTATCGCCAAGCGGTAAGGCAGCGGGTTTTGATCCCGCCATTCCCAGGTTCAAATCCTGGTACTCCAGCCAATGGCTATGTAGCTCAGCTGGTTAGAGCACATCACTCATAATGATGGGGTCCCCTGTTCAAATCAGGGCATAGCCACCATTTATAAATGCGGAAGTTTTGGAATTGGCAGATGTCTTGATATAGACGCTGGATTTAGGTTCCAATAACTAATGCAAAATGATATGCGGAAGTGGCGGAATTGGTAGACGCGCTGGATTTAGGTTCCAGTATCTTCGGATGTGAGAGTTCAAGTCTCTCTTTCCGCACCATGTTCTTTCAAGCAGAACTAAAACTCTTGAACTTACCTCTATTGCTGGGTATCGTCTCGACACGAAGTGGAAGCGGTAAGGTAGCCTAACTCAAATCTAGGCTAAATAAGGTTTGAACTTACCTCTATTGCTGGAGTATCGCCAAGCGGTAAGGCAGCGGGTTTTGATCCCGCCATTCCCAGGTTCAAATCCTGGTACTCCAGCCAATGGCTATGTAGCTCAGCTGGTTAGAGCACATCACTCATAATGATGGGGTCCCCTGTTCAAATCAGGGCATAGCCACCATTTATAAATGCGGAAGTTTTGGAATTGGCAGATGTCTTGA